>JABEVI010000087.1 GCA_013044085.1 Steroidobacteraceae bacterium | reverse complement strand
CGCAGCCGCTCGCGCATCAATCCGTAGCTGATCGAGTCGACATGGTGGATCCGGCCGATCTGCGCGGCACGATTGCGCGCCTCGGCGATCCGGTCAGCGGTCACCGGGTGATCCATCAGGAAGCCATAGGCGTCCATGATGGCCGGATTGCCCGAGTTGTTCTCGAGTTTCTGGAAGAAATCCGCCATGGCGAGCGGATCGAAGCCCGCGCTTGCCATGGTGTAGATGCCGATGCGATCCGCCTCGGCCTCCTGGGAGCGTGAGTAGTTGAGCTGATGCTGCATCGCCAAGCCCTGGGTCGCGGCGACAGCGCCTTCCATGGCGCTCGGCGAACCGCCGCCGGCGGTTGCACCGAGCAGCACCCCGGCAAGCATCGCGGCGGTCGAGATCAGGCTGGCGTGCGATTGGTTGACGATCCGGCGGGCAATGTGGTTCTGCGTGACGTGGGCGGTTTCGTGCGCGAGCACGGCGGCGAGTTCGCTTTCGTTGCGGGTCGCGAGGAACAGCCCGCTGTTGACGAAGATGAATCCGCCAGGTACCGCAAAGGAGTTGATCGACGGATCCCTGATCACGAAATACGAGAACTTATGCCGGCCTTCCTGGGCATAGCTCGACAGCTCGTGCCCGATTTCCTGGATGTAAGCGCTCACCTCCGGGTCGCCGATGATCATGCCTTTCTGGCGCATCCGGCGCGTGAACATCAGTCCGTACTGATATTCCTGATCCAGGCTGATCGCGGCGTCGGCGGCACTGCCGAGGTTCGGCAGCTGTCCTTCGGTGCCCACGGCGCGCGGAGCGGCCGTGACCGCATCGGCGTCGGCCCCTGTGGCGTAGGCGAGGCTGAGCGCGAAACCCAGCCAGGTGGCGGCGCACAACGCGAGCAGGGGATGCGTGCGTGACGAGCTGTTAGGCATGGATACGCATTTGGAGTGCCGATCCGAGCGATAAGTTCGGCGTGGCCGCCAAGGAATTTACAGGGTTTCCGAGGCGTAGTCGGCGAGCCGCGAGCGCTCGCCGCGCACCAGGGTGATGTGCCCGCCGTGCGCCCATCCGTGGAATCGGTTGACGACGTAGGTCAAGCCGGAGGTCGTTTCGGTCAAATAGGGTGTGTCGATCTGGGCGATGTTGCCGAGGCACACCATCTTGGTGCCCGGTCCGGCGCGGGTGACCAGCGCCTTCATTTGTTTCGGTGTCAGATTCTGAGCCTCGTCGACGATGATGAACCGGTTCAAGAAGGTGCGGCCCCGCATGAAGTTCAAGGAACGGATCTTGATCCGGTTGCGCAGCAGGTCGTTCGTCGCTGCGCGTCCCCAACTGCCGCCCGCGTGACTCTGCGTCAGGACTTCCAGGTTGTCCATCAACGCACCCATCCATGGTTCCATTTTTTCCTCTTCCGTGCCCGGCAGGAAACCGATGTCCTCGCCGAGCGGAATCGTCACCCGAGTCATGATGATCTCGCTGAAGCGGTTCTGATCGAGCGTCTGCGCGAGTCCGGCGGCCAGCGTCAGCAGCGTTTTGCCGGTACCCGCAGGGCCGAGGATCGTCACGAAATCGATCTGCGGGTCCATCAGCAGATTCAAGGCGAAATTCTGTTCGCGGTTGCGTGCGGCGACACCCCAGACGCTGTTACGTTCGGTGCGGTAGTCGACCGTCAATTCCAGGATCGCGGCCCCGCCCTCCAATTTGCGCACGATCGCCTCGAGTCCGTTACCTTCGTCGTGGACGAATTGGTTCGGCTGCCATTCCTCGATCGCCGGACCGCGCAGCCGGTAATACGTCCGGCTTTGATGTTGCCAGGATTCCATGCCCTTGCCGTGCCGCTCCCAGAAGTTCGCGGGCAGCTTCTGCACGCCGCTCGACAACAGGTCGGCGTCTTCGATGGTCTTGTCGCTCGAATAGTCTTCGGCGTGGACGCCGACGATCGCGGCCTTGATGCGCAGATTGATGTCTTTGGAAACCAGCGTGACGCGTGCGTCGCGGAATTTTTGTTGCAACGCGAGAGTGTTCGCCAGAATGGCATTATCCGCGCCATGGCCCGGCAGGCTGTCGGGCAGAGCCGACTCGAGCAACGCGGTCTGGAAGAACAGCCGTCCGGCCGGAGGCCTCCTGCCGCGGTCAAGCGGTGTCTCGGTTGCTAGCGGCAGTCCGCGGTCGATTTGTGTTTTGGTGGCGCCCTGCATCAATTCGTCGAGGAACCGACTGACCTGGCGCACGTTTCGCGCCGATTCGGACAAGCCCTTCTTACCGGCGTCGAGTTCCTCGAGCACGGTCATCGGAATGTAGAGGTCATGCTCGTCGAAGCGGAAGATCGCCGTGGGATCGTGCATCAGCACGTTGGTGTCGAGCACGAAAATCCGCCGGTCGCCGGTCCGCTTGCGGGTCGGCGCGCCGACCCGGCGTGCCGGCCGCTGTCGCAAACTCACGATTTTGTCACCGGCTCAGCTCTTGACGGGTTCGAAAATGGCATCGAGGTTCTGGTGATCGCAAAAATCAAGGAACTCCTCGCGCAGCACGCCGATGTGCAACCTGCTCGGTACGTTCACGATCATTTGGATCGAGAACATCGGTGCGCCCGTGTGGGCCGCCGCATAGGCTCGGGTCGACAGTTCCGCGATGTCCACCCCGCGCTGGGAAAAGAAGCCTGACATCGACGCGACAATGCCGCTCTGATCGAGACAAACGACGTCGATCGAGTAGGGCAGCATGTCGTTGCGCGCCGCCCGGGCTTCCGTGCGACGCAGTTGGATGCTGATGCCGGTTGCGTCGCCGAGTTTCTTGAATTCACCTTCGAGTTTGGCCAGCGTGTGCCAGTTTCCTGTCACGAGCAGCAGCATTGCGAATTCATTGCCGAGCGAAGTCATCCGGCTCTCGCTGATGCTGCCGCCGCAATCGGCCACCGCCTTGGTCAGTTCATGCACCATGCCGATGCGGTCGGGTCCGACCGCCGAAATCACGATGTGTTGTTTCATTGGGGTGAATTCTACTAAGGATCGCACCGACTGGCGATGTGCAGCGTGACAGCGCGCTTGCCACCGGGGGTGTTGCCACTTATGGTAGCGGGTTTGAAGGCGGCTGAACCCGCCAGCGGAGATCGGCGATGTTTTCCGGAAGCTTGGTCGCAATGGTCACGCCGATGACGGCCGACGGCGCTATCGACCTGACGGCATGGGATCGATTGCTCGATTTCCACCTTGCCGAAGGCTCCGACGGTATCGTCGTCGCTGGAACGACCGGCGAGTCGCCGGCGCTGACGACGGAGGAAATCGGCGAGTTGACCCGGCGTGCGGTGGCCCGGTGTGCGGGCAGGATGGCCGTGATCGTCGGCACCGGCACCAATTCGACGGCCGAGACCATCGCGCGTACGCGTGATTTTTCCCGGCTCGGGGTCGACGGCGTCATGATCGTCACGCCTTATTACAACAAACCGCCGCAGGAGGGCTTGTACCGTCACTTTTCGGCCGCAGCCGAGGCCTCGGCGGTGCCGGTGATCCTCTACAACGTGCCGGGGCGCACCTCGGTCGATCTGCTGCCGGCGACGGTCGGCCGGCTTGCCCGCCACCCGCGCATCGTCGCTCTGAAGGACGCGACCGCGAAGCGCGAGCGTTGCGCCGAATTGCTCGCAGCGTGTCCGCCGGCATTCTCCCTGCTGTCCGGTGACGATGCGAGCGCGATCGAGTGGCTCGGGTTGGGCTCGAAGGGCGTGATATCGGTGACCGCGAATGTCGCGCCCGGACCCATGCACGCCGCCTGCGCCGCGGCATTGCGGGGGGACATGGCTGCGGCGCGTGCGATCGACGCCGCGCTCGGCGGCTTGCACCGGGATTTGTTCCTCGAGGCAAATCCGATACCGGTCAAATGGGCGGTCGCGAGGATGGGTTTGATGGGTCCGAGCTTGCGCCTGCCGCTCGTACCCCTGTCCGCAGTGCATGAAGAGGCCGTGCTGCAGGCGATGAGCCAGGCCGGTGTGTCAATAAAGGATCTAGCCGCATGACGATTCGCCGAATGTTCCTATTCCTGCCCCTCGTGGCGCTGACCGCCGGTTGCCACACGCTGCAGCAGAGTTGTCATGGCATCGCGGACTACCAGGCGGCGCAGGAGGCGGCGCCCATACGCGTTCCTTCCGGGATGGATTCTCCGGATGTCAAGAACGTCTTGAAGATTCCACCGCCGACGGTTGCGCCACCGCCGCCGAAAGGCAAGGACGGCTGCATCGACGGTCCGCCGCAATACCGCCGGCGGCGGCAGGTCTCAGGCGGCGGCTAGGACGCGGATTTGCTCGCCCGAGGCTCCTCCGGTACGCTTGCGGCCCCCGCGAGTGGCGCGCGGAGAGGTGGCCGAGTGGTCGAAGGCGCTCGCCTGGAAAGTGAGTAACACCCCAAAAGGTGTTCGAGGGTTCGAATCCCTCCCTCTCCGCCAATTCGTGCGATGAGTCCATGGTGGCTCGCGTTTGCATCTTCGCGACGACCGGCCGCGAAACCCGTCAGGCCCGGAAGGGAGCAGCGGTAACGGCTTAGGTCGGGCGCCGAAGTCCTGCGGGCGCGGGCCGCCACCCTCGCATTGCGATGGGTCCGCGCGCGGGCGCATTCCCGGCTAAAATCCCCCCATGAGCTACGTCGTCCTGGCGCGCAAATGGCGGCCCAAGAAATTCTCCGAAATGGTCGGCCAGGAACACGTGCTGCGTGCGCTCGCCAATGCGCTCGACACCGGCCGGGTGCACCACGCATTCCTGTTTACCGGTACCCGCGGCGTCGGTAAGACCACGGTCGCCCGCATTCTCGCCAAGTCGCTGAACTGCGAGGTCGCGCTCGGCTCGAACCCTTGCGGCATCTGTGCCACGTGTCGGGAGATCGACGAGGGGCGGTTCGTCGATCTGATCGAGGTCGACGCGGCCTCGCGGACCAAGGTGGATGACACCCGCGATCTTCTCGACAATGTGCAATACGCGCCGACCCGTGGACGCTTCAAGGTGTACCTGATCGACGAAGTCCACATGCTCTCGAATCACTCCTTCAATGCCTTGTTGAAGACGCTGGAGGAACCGCCGCCGCACGTCAAATTCCTGCTGGCGACGACGGATCCACAGAAATTGCCCGTCACCGTGCTGTCGCGCTGCCTGCAGTTCAGCCTCAAGCGCCTCTCGGCCGGCTTGATCGGCGATCGGCTGCGGTTCATCGCCGCCGAGGAGAACCTGCGGTGCGATCCGATGGCGATTTCGCTGATCGCGCGGGCCGCGGACGGCAGCATGCGCGATGCGCTGAGCCTGTTGGACCAATTCATCGCGTTCGGCGGCGGCGAGTTGAGCGAACAGAATGCGCGCGCGATGCTCGGCACGATCGATCGGCGCCACATCGTGCGTGTGCTCGATGCCTTGGCGCGGGGCGACGGCGCCGGACTGCTCGCGATCGTCCAGGAGTTCGATCAGGACGCGCCCGACTACGACCGGGCGCTGGTCGAGATGGCTGCTTACCTGCAGCGTATCGCGATCGTTCAGGTCGTGCCGGACGTGGCGCGTGGGGAACCGGACTTCGTCGATGAGGACCTGCCGCGCCTTGCCGCGGGACTCACTGCCGAGGATGCGCAGCTGTACTATCAAATTGCGCTGCTCGGCCGCCGGGATCTGAATCTCGCGCCCGACCCGCGGATCGGATTCGAGATGACGATGTTGCGGATGCTCGCCTTCCGACCGGAAGGCGAGGCTTCTCGCGCCGCGCCGGCACCGGCACCGGCACCGGCGTCGGCGCCGGCACCGGCGGCGCGCGCCGCAGCGTCACCGCCTGCGGCGGTCGATGAGCAGAGCTGGCCGCAACTGCTCGATGCGGCCGGCTTGAGCGGCATGGTGCGGCAGTTCGCGCTGAACTGCGTGCCGGCATCGTTTGCTGCCGACGTGCTGCATCTGCGTATGGAACAGGTCGCCGCGGATCGGCGCACGCGGCAGATCGAGGAGCGCCTCGTGCAGGGGTTGAGCAAATACTTCCAGCGCGAGATCCGCATCGTCTTCGATGTTGCACAAGCACAGCTTGCGACACCGGCGCGGCAAAGAGTGCTTGCCGAGCAGGACCGGCTGGCGGGCGCTGCGGCGGCGTTCGCCGACGACCCGTCGGTCAAGGCGCTGCGTGAGCGTTTCGGCGGCGAGATCGACGGTGCGTCGATCAAAGCCCGTGGTTGACGAGGAGGGGGATTCGCGATGATGAAGGGTGGACTCGGCAATCTGATGCGTCAGGCGCAGCAGATGCAGGAAACGATGAAAAAGGCGCAGGCCGAACTCGGCGATCTCGAGGTGACGGGCGAGGCCGGGGCGGGCATGGTCAAGGTGGTGATGAACGGACGCCACGAGACCAAGCGGGTGCTCGTCGAGCCGAGGCTCCTCGGCGAGGACAAGGACATGCTCGAGGACCTTCTGGTCGCCGCCATCAACGACGCCGTGCGCCGCGTCGCCGCGCGCACCGAGGAGAAGTACGCGGGGCTGATGTCGGGCCTGAACCTGCCCGCCGGCATGAAGCTGCCGTTTTAGCGATCGGGTGCGATGAAATACACGCCCGCCCTGGCGCGACTGATCGAGGCGTTCCGCTGTCTTCCGGGCGTCGGACCGAAGTCGGCGCAACGCATGGCCTTTCACCTGCTGGAGCGGGACCGCGAGGGTGGACGCGGTTTGAGTCAGGCGCTCAGCCAAGCGCTGGCGACGGTGGGGCACTGCAGGCGCTGCCGCATGTTGAGCGAGGAGGAGATTTGCGCGATCTGCGCTTCCCCGCAACGCAACGGCGCACAGCTCTGCGTCGTCGAATCTCCGGCCGACGTCGTCGCGATCGAACAGTCCGGCGGCTTTCGCGGACGCTATTTCGTGCTGATGGGCCGACTCTCGCCGCTCGACGGAATCGGACCGGCCGAGCTCGGTCTCGATGAGTTCGAGGGATTGATCGGTGGCGGCGAAATCGCCGAAGTCATACTCGCGACCAATCCGACCGCGGAGGGGGAGGCGACCGCGCATTACCTCGGCGAGCTTGCGTTGCGCCGTGGTGTCAAGGCGTCTCGTATTGCGCACGGCGTACCGGTGGGTGGGGAATTGGAATACGTCGACGGCGGCACGCTCGCGCACGCCCTCGCCGGACGGATTGCGGTCACCTAGCGCCTGCGCCGCCTCAGCGGGAGGCGAATTGAGCGTGCAGGCGCAGCAGCCGGCGGTAGCTTTCGTAGCGCCGCGCCGAGATCTCGCCGGCGTCGAGCGCTGAGCGCACGGCGCAGCCCGGCTCCTGAAGATGACGGCAATCATTGAATCGGCAGTCCGCGGAGCGGCCGAGGATTTCGACGAAACCGCGTTCCGCGGCGCGCGAGAAGCGCGCCGGCGGGGCGAAGTCGCGTACTCCCGGGGCGTCGACGATCGCCGCTTCGCCGTCCAGCCGGTAGCGGCGCGCCGTGGTCGTGGTGTGGCGGCCTTCCCGGTCGCGTCCGAGTTCCATGGTTTGCGCCCCGGCCGACGGCACCAACTCATTGACGAGCGTCGATTTGCCGACGCCCGACTGTCCGACCAGCAGCGTCACTCCCCGGCGAAGAAGTTCGCGTACCGTGGGCAGGCCGGAGCCGGCACGGCAGCACAACGGCGTGCATGGCAGGCCCAGGTGATTGAAATTGGCGATCTCCTCGCTCATCGAGGCCATGTCCTGGTCGGATTTGTTCACGATCAGCACCGCGTCGATTCCGCATTGCGCCGCCGCGGCCCAATAGCGGTCGACGAGGAACCAATCCGTCGCCGGTTCCGGCGCGACCATGATGGCCAGCCGGTCGAGATTCGCCGCCACCGGTTCGGGCCGGCCGCGCGCGTCGATGCGCTCGATGCAATTGCGGCGCGCCTCGACCGCGTGCACGGAAGGATGGTCGGCCAGTGCGTCGCGCCGCCACGCCACCACGTCGCCGCAGACGAGCCGCAGATCGCGACCGATGAGTCCACAGTGTACGGTGTGCCCCTCGGTGAGGACGAGCGCGCCGCGTCCGTAGGCGGCGAGCACGATCCCCGTGCCGTCGTCCGCCGGGTTCATGCGTTCGACCGGCGGCGCTCTGCTACCATCGGCGGATGAAATCCGCCGAAAACCTGATCTGGATCGACCTGGAAATGACCGGCCTCGACCCGCAAAGCGACCTGATCATCGAGATCGCGACGATCGTCACCGACAAACACCTGAACGTGCTCGCCGAAGGCCCGGTGTTCGCGATCCACCAGAGCGAGGAGGCCATCGGTCGAATGGACGACTGGAATCGCAAACAGCACGGCGGTTCCGGCCTGATCGCACGGGTGCGCGAGAGTCGCGTCGACGAATCCGGCGCCGAGCGGGAAACCCTCGAGTTTCTCGACTCCTGGGTCGAACGCGGGCGCTCGCCGATGTGTGGAAACAGCATTTGTCAGGACAGACGTTTCCTCGCCAGGAACATGCCGCAGCTCGAACGGTTCTTCCACTACCGCAACCTGGACGTCAGCACATTGAAGGAACTTGCGCTGCGCTGGGCACCGCAGATCGCCGAGGGGTTCCAGAAGCCGTCCTCGCATCTCGCTCTCGATGACGTGCGTGAATCCATTCGCGAACTGCAGTACTACCGGGAACGGCTTCTGCGCCCGCTGTGAGCGTCCCGGTCAAGCCGGTTCCGACGCCAGGAACATCCAGGTCTCGATGACGCTGTCCGGGTTGAGCGACAGGCTGTCGATGCCTTGATCGACGAGCCAGCGCGCCAGTTCCGGATGATCGGACGGGCCCTGACCACAGATGCCGATGTACTTGCCCTGAGCCTTGCAAGCCCTGATCGCCATGGCCATCAGGGCCTTGACGGCATCGTCACGCTCGTCGAAGAGTTTCGCCACCACTCCGGAATCCCGATCCAGGCCGAGGGTGAGTTGCGTCATGTCGTTCGAGCCGATCGACATGCCGTCGAAGAACTCAAGATAGCGTTCGGCGAGCAGCGCGTTGGTCGGCAGTTCGCACATCATGATGAGCCGCAGGCCGTTCTCGCCGCGCCGCAGCCCGTTTGCCGCCAGCAGTTCGGTAACCGCCGCCGCCTCGGCCAGCGTACGCACGAATGGCACCATGATCTGGACGTTGTTCAAGCCGAAGTCCTCGCGCACGCGTTTGAGCGCGCGGCACTCGAGTTCGAAGCAGGGACGAAAGACCGGATCCACGTAGCGGGACGCGCCACGAAACCCCAGCATGGGGTTTTCCTCGTGCGGCTCGTAGGCCTTGCCGCCGATCAGGTTCGCGTACTCGTTGGACTTGAAATCGGAGAGCCGCACGATGACCGGTTCCGGCGCGAATGCCGCGGCGATCTGCGCGATGCCCTCGACCAGTTTGTCCACGTAGAAGGCGACCGGTCCGGCGTAGCCGGCGATCTGCTTGCCGATCGCGTCCCGCAGTTCGACGCTTTGCTTGTCGAACTCCAGGAGGGCGCGTGGATGCACGCCGATCATGCGATTGATGATGAACTCGAGGCGGGCAAGGCCGACCCCGCGGTTCGGAATCCGCGAGAAGTCGAAGGCGCGGTCCGGATTGCCGACGTTCATCATGATCCGCACGGGAATCGTCGGCAGCGAGTCCAGTTGGACGACCCGCTCGTCGTAATCCAGCATCCCCTCGTAGACGTACCCGGTATCACCCTCGGCGCAGGACACCGTCACGGGCTGGGCGTCGGCGATCAGCTTGGTCGCATTGACGCAGCCGACCACCGCGGGTATGCCGAGTTCACGCGCAATGATCGCCGCGTGACACGTGCGCCCGCCGCGGTTGGTGACAACCGCCGAGGCGCGCTTCATGACCGGCTCCCAATCCGGGTCCGTCATGTCCGCGACCAGCACGTCGCCGGCGCGCACGCGTGCCATGTCCTTGATGTCCGTGATCACGCGTGCGTGCCCGGCGCCGATCCGCTGGCCGATGCTGCGTCCGGTCGTGAGGACGGTCGAGCGCGCCTTCAGCGTGAAGCGTTGTATGGTGCGCCCTGTGCGGCTCTGAACCGTCTCTGGACGCGCCTGCAGGATATACAGCCTGCCGGAGCCGCCGTCCTTGGCCCACTCGATGTCCATGGGTGTCCGGTAGTGCTCCTCGATGATCAGGGCCTGGCGGGCGAGTTCGAGCACGTCCGCATCGTCGAGCGAGAAACGCTGCCGGTCGGCGCCAGGCACCTCGAGCGTGCGTACGCGCTCCTGCGAGCCGGGTTCGGCGTAGACCATTTTGACAGCCTTGCCGCCAAGGTTGCGCCGCAGGATCGAGGCGCGACCGGCGCGCAGAGCCGTCTTGTAGACATAGAACTCGTCGGGGTTCACCGCCCCCTGAACGACCGTTTCACCGAGACCATAGGCGGCGGTGATGAAGACGACGTCGCGGAAGCCGGAGTCGGTGTCGAGCGTGAACATGACGCCGGCGGCGCCGAGGTCGCTGCGGACCATGTGTTGCACGCCGACCGACAGCGCCACCAGATCGTGGTCGAAGCCGCTGTGAACCCGGTAGGCGATCGCCCGATCGTTGAAAAGCGAGGCGTAGACCTCGTGGACACATCGCAACAGGTGGGCCTCGCCGCGCACGTTCAGGAAGGTCTCCTGTTGTCCCGCGAAGGAGGCCTCCGGCAGATCTTCGGCGGTCGCCGAGGAGCGTACCGCGACGGCGAACTCCGGTCCTTCCCCCATGCCGCGCCAGGCGCCGAGCAGTTCATCCCGCAAGCGGGCGGGCAACGGCGTCGCCAGCATCCAAGCGCGGATTTGCGCGCCGACCGCGGTGAGTTTGTCGATATCGTCCACGTTGAGCGTGGCGAGCAGTTCGCGAATGCGTTCATTCAAACCGTTCTGCGCGAGAAAGTCGCGGTACGCGTGCGAGGTCGTCGCGAAGCCGCCGGGTACGGAGACGCCGATGCCCGCCAGGTTGCCGATCATTTCGCCTATCGAGGCATTCTTGCCGCCGACCAGTTCGACGTCGCTGTTCTTGAGGTGTTCGAACGGGACGATGTAGGGCTTCATGGGCGGGATGCTTGTCCGATGTTGATTATGATGAAACACTCTGCGGCAGATGCGCCGTCCCCGGGAGCCGCCTTTGAACAAGCGTACCGTGTTTTTCGTTTCTGACCAGACGGGTGTAACCGCGGAAACGATGGGTCACAGCCTGATGACGCAGTTCGACGGCATCGAGTTTCGGCAAATCACTGTGCCATTTATCTCCAGTCTTGACAAGGCGCACGAGGCGGTCCGCAAGATCAATCTCGTCGGATTGCAAGAAGGCGTGCGACCGATCGTTTTCAGCACCCTGGTTCAGGAGGACGTGCGCAACGTCGTGCGAGGAAGCGCTGGATTCTTTCTGGATTTCTTCGACCCGTTCCTTGCGCCCCTCGAACACGAGTTGAACACCCAGTCCAGCCACGCCGTCGGACGCGCACACCGCATGGCCGATGCGCACGCCTATGCGCTGCGCATCGATGCGACCAATTATGCGATGGCGAACGACGACGGCTCCGCCGTGAACGGCTACGGTCGCGCCGATGTCATCCTGGTCGGGATCTCTCGTTCCGGCAAGACACCGACCTGCCTGTATTTGGCCATGCAGTACGGCATCTTCGCGGCGAATTATCCGCTGACCGAGGATGACCTCGAGTCGCGCACCCTGCCGCGTGCGCTTGAGCCGTACGCGGCCAAGCTGTTCGGTCTGACCATCAAGCCGGATCGGCTGCAGCAGATCCGCAACGAGCGCCGGCCCGACAGCCGCTACGCTTCGCCGCCCCAGGTGGCCTTCGAGGTGCGCGCGGCCGAGGCGCTGTTCGGGCGCTACGGGATTCCCGTGATCGATTCCACCGAATGCTCGATCGAGGAGATGTCCAGCCGCATACTCGATCGAACCGGCGTCGAGCGCCGGCTGCGGCCGTGACCGGGACGATGTGCGTGGTATAGTTTGGCCATGATCGCGGATCAATGGTGCCGGACCTCGTGGCGCGCGGCGAGCGGCAGTTTTGTCGGCTTGATGACGCTGTACGAGAGCAATTTCGTGCGCCTTGGCTGGATCGTGCGCGATTTGCGCACGCTGGCGGCGTCGCGCATCTCCCGCGTCGCCGCGGATTGTGATCTGCATCTCATGCCGGTCGAGAATTCCCGGTATACGAGTGTGTTCCGCCTCACCTATTTGTTCGATCATCAAGGCTCGGTGCTCAAGGATCCGGACCTCGAGATCTGCGTCTATCATGACGCCCGCCTTGCCGAGGTTCGCAGCTTGCGGGGAGGTCATCACCATCCGCGGCTCGCGCACCTGCACGATCGGCTCGATCGTGAACTGGATCGGCGCTGGGCCCGGAACATGATGTTAAACAAGTGGCTCGAATACTGCGCCGAGCGTGGGCATCGCTTTTAGGCGGCCGCCCATCTTGGCAGACACCGGCGACGCGGCGTGATACGCGGGGCGGAAGATTGATCGAAAAGCTGAATTGGTTCAGAACGGAGCGCGGGCCGGCGAGCGCCGAAGAGGAGCGGCTCATGCTGCTCTTTCAGAACCGGGCCGGCCTGAAGAAGGCGTATGCCGATCTGCAGGACGAGTTTCACCTCATGCGCGACCGCCTCAAACAGCAGGAAGGCGCAACCATCCGGGTGCAGGAACAGCTCGATGCCCTCGGTGAGCTGCTGGCCGATCCGAACGATGGATTTGGCGCGCTCGTCTTCTTCCAGCTGCGGTCTTTGTGGAAGGTTTGCCACCAGAAACTCGCGGCCTTCGCCGCGGAGCTGTCACGTCAGCAGGTGGAACGCGAGTCGGCGAAATTCCGTGAACAGTGTGCCACGGAGCGCGCCGAGCGGCTGGCTGCGGCTGACGAACGCCTGCGCGAGGCGCGTGAGCGCGCCGATGCGATACGCGGGCGTCTTTCGAACGCTGAGCTCGAGTACGGGCGGCTTGGCGCGATTTGGCACTACTTCAGGCGGCGCGAGTTGCAGAAGTCGCTGCAGCCGATGCGTTCGCAGGTGGCGGAGGCCGATGCGGCGGTCGGCGAATTGCAGACCGAGCGCACCGGGATCGTCGGCGAACCGGCCGAGCCGTTTCCGGGGATTTCACTGAATGCACGACGAACGATCAACCTGGCCATCATCGGTTACGCCGAATTGCTCTGTGAGCACGTCGATGCCTACGGCGTCGCCGCGAGGGCCAAGGAGGCGGTGGCGAGGCGCGTGCACGAGATGACGTTCGGAACGCGCGCCGACTGCGAGAGCCACATGCAGCGCATCCAGAAGGCGATCGGCGCCGTCAAAAATCAAAGCCAGGTGAACAGTTCGGTGAAGCTCAAGCTCGACCGCCTGCGGGCGGCGTGCGAGTACCGCAATCCGGCGGACACCGTGCCGACGGCCGACTCGCTCGCCGCCGGCCGCGCCGGCGCGGCGCGCCCGGCGGCGACGAGCTGGAACGTTCTTGCCGAGGATTACTGGGACCTGTTCTCCGTGCTGCTGCGCTGAGCGACCGCGCCGCCGGCGACCGCCGGCGCGGCCGGCGGCCCCGACAGGGTCGCGAAATCAGCCGCGATTTGCGTTGCCTCGGTGAGGATGATTCCCGCCGACTCGTCCTTCTTGACGTCTGCCACCGATTTGTACGGCTTCTTGCCGTTCGCCAGGCGCCAGGCGTTCTCGCGCGCGAGCAACGCCCGGTCATCACTCGCCTGTTCGGCTTTGCGCACCTTGATCGAGAGCGACAGGCTCTTCTGTGCGCGCATCTCATCGAGGGCCTCGATGTCCGATTCCAGATAACGGTAGCCGGGGCTGTTCTTGGTGCGGGCATCGTGCAGTTTGCGAAGCTTCGCGATCACCGGCTGCAGGTCGCCCTCGACGGTGAAGCGGGCTGGCTGGATGTGGTCCCAGGGCAGCGCACGATCATGGGTGTTCTCGCCGACATCGCGAACGTCGATCAATGAGGGCAGCGAGATGTCGGGCATCACGCCTCGATCCTGGGTGCTGCCACCCGTGATCCGGTAGTACTTGCCGATCGTCACGTTCAATTGCCCAAGGTCCGGCTTGCTGCCGAACAGCGAGTAGCTAAGGGGGTGAGCGTTCTGCACGGTGCCCTTGCCGTAGGTTTGCTGGCCGATGATCACGGCGCGCCCGTAATCCTGCAGGGCGCCGGCGAAGATCTCGGAGGCCGAGGCGCTCAAGCGGTTGACCAGCACGATCAGCGGACCCCGGTAGAAGATGCCGGGATCCGGATCCTGATCGACCTCGATGCGCCCGGTCGTGTCGCGCAGCTGCACCACGGGGCCGTGATGGATGAACAGGCCGACCATCGACTCGGCCTCGGGCAGATAGCCGCCACCGTTGTCGCGAAGATCCATGATCAGGACCTGCATGCCCTGTTTGCGCAGGCTCACGATCAGACGCTTCACGTCACGGGTGGTGCTGCGGAAATTCTTCACACCGGCGCGATTGGCGTCGTAGTCCTGGTAGAAACTGGGCACGTGGATCACGCCGACCTTGATCGGGCGGCCGTTGCGCATGACGGTGTGCATCTTCGCCTGCGCAGCCTGCGCGTTCAGCGATATGCGGTTGCGGGTGAACGTGATGATCTTTTGTGCCGTCCCGGGGGCCGCCCCCGCCGGCAAAATCTGCAGGCGGACCTGGGTGCCGGCCGGTCCGCGGATTTTTTGGACCACGTCGTCGAGCCGCCATCCGATGACGTCCACCAGCTTCCCGGATTTTCCCTGGCCGATGGCGGTGATCCGGTCGTTGGCGGCGAGCTTTCCGCTGATCGCGGCCGGTCCTCCGGGAATCACGTTGACGACCGTGACGTAGTCGTTATGCAGCTGCAGCGAGGCGCCTATGCCTTGGTAACTGAGGCTCATATGGATTTTGTATTCCTCGGAGTCCCGAGGCGAAAAATAATTCGAGTGCGGATCGAGGGAGAGCGTGTAGGCATTCATGAACGCCTCGAACACATCCTCGGGCTCCGTCTGGTCGATTCGCGTGATCACGTGCTGGTAGCGGTTGCGCAGGGTCTTGACGACCGCGGGCCACTTCTTGCCGGCGAGCACGAGCGACAGTTCGTCGTTCTTGACCCGCTTGCGCCACAAGGCATCCATTTCCTGTTTGTCGACCGGCCAGGGCCTCTTGGCGCGATCGAAATGGTAGGACTCATCGACGTTGAAGTCCGGCTTGGTCGCGAGCAACCCGATCGAGTATCGCATGCGGTCAATCGCACGCTTTTGGTAGACGCTGAAGATCGCGAATACGGGCTTCATGTCGCCGTCCTCGATCGCATTGTCGAGCCGGTACCGATAGCGTGCGAAGCCGGCGATGTCGCCGGCGTAGAAGTAGCTGTGCTCACTGTCGAGCGCGTTCAGGTAGCGATCGAGAATCATGCTGGAGAGCTGGTCGTCGAGCGGTTCCCGCCGATAATGTTCGCGCGCGATGATCGCGGCGACGCGCCGTGCGACGTAGTCCTCCTGGCTGGTCGGAGCCAGGGGTGCCGCGGTAGCCGCTGCGGCGGTCGTGCTCGTGGTCGCGGCCGCGGCGTTCGGTGCCTGAGCCGTGGTCATCGACGCGCCGAGCAGCGCCGCGAGCGCGATCGCGCTCAAGCCGACGGCGACGCCGGTCTTCCAGCGCGAACGGCCGGCGTTGGGGCCTTGGGTGATCACCTGGTCGGTTCTCCTGTAAACTGATGGTCGATCCGTTGTAGGCTGGTCATTAGGCCTGGCCAACTGATAATTGTATATGAGATCAAGCGTATGCGTCCGCTCACGGCGTTGATCGGAATCCTTCTCGGGACGTGCGTTTCGGCGACCTTCAGTCTGGCGGTGCTGTCGCTGATCTCGGTGTTCCTGCCCGGCGCCCATTCCGAACTCTCGGGCCAGACGCCGCAATTCCTGCGGCTGCTGTTCGCCGCGCTTGTATTGACTGCGGCGGCGGCCGCTAGTTTCATCGGCCAGCTGCAACTGCGCGCATGGCGGGGCCGGGCACACCTCGTGACCGCCGCGGTGCTGGTCGGCATGGTTCTTTGGTACTCCCACGGACGCTGATGAGATTGCGCGTCTCCCGGGTTGCGATCCTGGCCGGCTGTACGCTGCTCGCCGCCTGTTCCTCGACGCCGCGGCGGCCCACCTCGCCCTCACTGTTCAATGACGCCGGGTTGCGCGGGCAGTTGCGCCTGCTCTCGTCGGCGCGCTTCGCGGGCCGACGCCCGGGCACACCGGGTGGCACGGCGGTTGTCGATT
>JABEVI010000305.1 GCA_013044085.1 Steroidobacteraceae bacterium | reverse complement strand
TGACGCGGGATCCGGTCGCCCCGCGTGCGTGAGCGCATCAAGTTCGTGCCGCCTTCCTCTCGCGCCGCCGTGAGTGCAGGATGTGCTCGGTGTAGCCATTGCTCTGGATCCGGCCCTCGAAGACCAGGTCGCGGGCCGCCTGGAACGCGATATTCCGCTCCATATCGGCGCCCATCGGTTCATAGGCGGGGTCGGCGGCGTTCTGGCGGTCGACGACGGCGGCCATGCGTCGCAGGGCCTCGAGGACCTCCTCCGGCGTGCAGACGCCGTGGTGCAGCCAGTTGGCGACGTGCTGGCTGGAGATGCGCAACGTCGCCCGATCCTCCATCAACGCGACGTTATGGTAATCGGGCACTTTCGAACAACCGATGCCGAAGTCGATCCAGCGCACCACGTAGCCGAGGATGCTCTGCGCGTTGTTGTTCAATTCCTCGGTGATCTCGGCGGTGCTCCAGTGCGGCTTGTCGACGAGGGGCGGCGTCAGGATTTCGATGAGCGCGGCGCGCGGCCGGTGGGCGATCTCCCGCTGTGCGCGCGCGACATCGACCTCGTGATAATGAAGGGCATGCAGGGTTGCGGCCGTCGGCGAGGGCACCCACGCGGTGTTCGCGCCCGCCGCCGGATGTGCGCCCTTGCTCTGAAGCATCTGCGCCATCAGGTCCGGCATGGCCCACATTCCCTTGCCGATTTGCGCATGCCCGGGCAGACCGCATGCCAGGCCGATATCCACGTTCTGCCGCTCGTAGGCGTCGAGCCAGACGGCTTTTTTCAGGTCACCCTTGCGCTCGACCGCGCCGGCCTCCATCGAGGTGTGAATCTCATCGCCGGTGCGGTCGAGAAAGCCGGTATTGATGAAGACCACCCGATCGCGCGCGGCGTGTATGCAGGCGGCGAGGTTCACGGTGGTGCGCCGCTCCTCGTCCATGATGCCGATCTTCAAGGTATGACGGGGCAGCCCGAGGAGATCCTCGATGTGCTCGAACAACTGATCCGCGAAGCGTGCCTCATCCGGGCCGTGCATCTTCGGCTTGACGATGTAAATCGAGCCGGTGCGCGAATTTCGCGGCGCCTCGCCGCGCCGTAGATCGTGCATGCCGATCAGTGCCGTGAGCACGCCGTCGATGAAAGTTTCCGGTATCGGCTGCCCGTCCAGCGTGACCGCGTCGGTGTACATGTGATGACCGACGTTGCGGGCGAGCATCAGTGCGCGTCCGGGCACGCTGAATACGCTCCCGTCGGCGGCCAGATAGCTTTGATCGGCCTGCAACCGCCGCGTGAAGCGCCGTGCGTCGGTGCCGATCTCGGCCTCCAGCGTCCCCTTCATCAGGCCGAGCCAGTTGCGGTAGACGAGCAGCTTGTCTTCCACGTCGACGGCGGCGACCGAATCCTCGAAATCCTGGATCGTCGTCAGCGCCGATTCGAGCACGACATCGTTCACCCCGGCCGGATCGGTGCGGCCGATCGGGTGCTCCGGATCGATGCACAGGCGCACGTAGAGACCATGGTGCGTCAACAGCACGCTGCGCGGAGCCGCTCGATCCCCTTGATGACCGGCGAAGGCGGCCGCCTCGCGCAGCCCGCTGCGTGAGCCGTTCAGCAGCGTCACCTCGAGGCCGCCATCGCCGATGAAAAAGGCTTTCGCGTCGTGATGGGAGCCCTCGACCAGAGGGAAATGGCGATCGAGGAAGTCGCGCACGAACGCGATCACCCGGGCGCCGCGGACAGGGTTGTAGTGCGCGCCACGGGCTGCGCCCGCGTCCTCCGCGATGGCGTCGGTTCCGTACAGCGCGTCGTACAGGGAACCCCAGCGCGCATTCGCGGCATTCAGGGCGTAACGCGCGTTGTTGATGGGAACCACGAGTTGCGGGCCGGCGGTGACGGCGATTTCGCGGTCGACATTCGCGGTGCCGATTCGAAACGGCTGCGGTGGCGCGACCAGATAACCGATTTCGCGCAAGAAGCGCTCATAGGCGGCGCTATCGAAGCGCGTGCCGGGGTGACGACGATGCCAGTCGTCGATACGGGTTTGCAGTTCGTCGCGCCGTTTCATCAATGCCGCATTTGCCGGCGCAAGCTGCGTGACGAGTGCGGCGAATCCGCGCCAGAAATCCCGCTCGACGATGCCGGTTCCCGGGATCGCCTCCCGGGCGACGAACTCGTGCAGCCTTTGGTTGACGGCGATCCGGTCGATGACGACGCTCAGGCTCACGGCGGTCTTCCTGTTTGATTTCCGGCCTGGCGAGTGTAATGTTCGGACGCGCTTTTGGCGAATAATCGGCGGTACGGCGCGCCGCATAGACGCAATGGGGGATCGACGGCATATGATTTCCGAATCAGGCAGGGCGAACGGCACGACCGCGGCGGCACCGACTCATCCCGTGGAATTGCGGGCGTTCGTGTTCGCGTTGTTCTTCATTTTCGGCGGCATCACCAGTTTGAACGATGTCATCATCCCGAAGCTCAAGGCGCTGTTCACCCTCAGCACCGCGGATGCGATGCTGGTGCAGTCGGCCTTTTTCGCGGCCTATTTCATCGTGTCGCTGCCGGCGGCCGCGGTGGTCGAGCGGATTGGATACATGCGCACGGCCGTCGTCGGCCTCCTCATGATGACGGCCGGTTGCCTGCTGTTCGTACCGGCCTCCGGGTCCGGAATGTTCGGGATGTTCCTGCTCGCACTGTTCGTCCTCGCAGCCGGAATCACGACGGTCCAGGTGGTGGCAAATCCGCTGATCTCCCTGCTCGGCGCGCCGGTCACCGCGCACAGCCGACTGACGTTCGCCCAGGCATTCAACTCTCTCGGCACGACGATATTTCCCTATGTGGGTTCGATTTTGATTCTCGGTTCGCTGGCCCGCGTCCATCCGGCGGCGTTGTCGGCGGCGGCAAACGCCGCATTTCGTATCGTCGCGACCCGTGTCGTCGAGCACACCTATCTGGGACTCGCCATCGCGCTGCTGATCGTCGCCGCGCTCGTGTGGATGCACCGGAATCGGCTGCACGAGGAGTCCGAGCCGCCGAAGAGCATCTTGCGGGCGTTCACGCTGCTGCGCGAGATGCGCTTCGGGATGGGTGCGTTGTGTATTTTCCTGTACGTCGGCGCCGAGGTGTCCATCGGGTCGCTGATCGTGATCTATCTGATGCAACCCTCCGTCTGGGGTGCAGCCGCGGAGGAGGCCGGCAAGCACGTGCCGTTCTACTGGGGCGGCGCCATGATCGGGCGGTTCATCGGCGCGTACTTTCTGAAGGTGTTCTCACCCGGTAAGGTGCTCGCCTGCGTTGCCATCGGCGCCTTGCTGCTGCTGCTCGCGTCGGCGAATCTGGGTGGGATCGCCTCCGGCTGGTCGCTGCTTGCGATCGGCCTGTGTAATTCCATCATGTTCCCGACGATCTTTTCGCTCGCCTCGGAGGACCTCGGCCCGCGTACCGCCGAGGGATCCGGCATCATCTGCATGGCCATCGTCGGCGGCGCGGTCGTGCCCTGGGTCACCGGGCGCATGGCCGACTTGGTCGGTCTGAAGGAGGCGTTGGTCGTGCCGGCGTTCTGCTACCTGATGATCCTGGCGTTCGGCATCTATG
>JABEVI010000304.1 GCA_013044085.1 Steroidobacteraceae bacterium | reverse complement strand
ATCGTCGTCGACGGCATGATCATTCTGCCGGAGGGCAGTGCCAACCGGCTCGCCCGCAGCGGCGTACTGGATATTTGGCGCCTGCCCAACGGCATCTAGCGGGCGCCGGCGCACAGACCGCGGCGTTGCAACATCGATAGGCTGTTGCCCGAAGGTGCGCCCGTGCGATCGGTCTGACCGCCACCAAGCACCGCCACGGTGTGAGACCTGCCATTGCAATATCTGCCGACGTTCTGCCTGCTCGGCGCCGTTGTCGTCGGCGCAACCGGTTGCAAACCTCAGGCCAGGATCGACCCCTGCGTCGCACGAGCCTCAGCCGCACCGGTGCGGCCGGATCTTTCAGGATGCCCCCGCTTCGGCAAGGCGTCGTTCTATGCGAGCGAGTTCATCCATCGAAAAATGGCGGATGGCGCCAGAATGAATCCGCACGGCGACAACGCCGCCAGCAAGACGCTGCCGCTCGGCACCACGGCCGTGGTGACCGATCTGCACACCGGCAAGAGCGCGGTGGTTTCGATCAAAGACCGGGGGCCGTATGTGCGCGGGCGGATTGTCGATCTCTCGCCGGCCACGGCGCGCAAAATCGGCATCACCCGAGACGAGGGCATTGCCGCGGTCAAGGTCACGCCGCTAAGGGTTCCGCTGCCGGGAGGTGGCACGATGCAGGTCCGTCGACACCACCAGCGCCGCAGCCCTCAAGGATAGGGGTCCTTCCAGGTCGCCGGCGGATCCGGGTTAACTCCCGAGGCGATCATGAGCGCGCGCCACGCGTCCTGTTCCCGGGGATATTGCGTCTCGGCGCGCAGCAGAGGCGAGTACATCCGTCTAAAGCAGTCGTCTTGCCCCAATAGGACGCACAAGCGGTTCGGCCATGGCCGCTGGCCGGAAATATGTTCCAGGTAATGCATTCGGCGCAGGGCGAAGCGCGCTGCTCGGCCCTCGGCCGTATCCGCCGGCCAGCGCCGCATCGCCGCATGCGCTCCCACCGCGAGATAGAAGAAATTGTCGCCGTGCTCGAGCGCGAGCACCGCACCACGGCAGGCATGCATGCGCACCGCATCCAGTGGGCCGCGACTTGCGCACAAGTGGCTTATCGTGATCATAAAGTTCAGATTCGCCATGACGTTGGAATTATCGGTCCCCGTTTCATAGGCTTCTTGTACGTCGACGCCGCCGATGTCGCGCAGCGCGTGATACAGCACCGGCACGAGCCGGGTGCCATCGCTGTCGACCCGCTTCGCGCTGCCGATCTTCGCGAGCGCGGCATCGATGCGCGCCGGGTCGTGAGACTGAGCCGCCGCATCGAGCTCATCGAGCCACACCGCCCCGTTCAGAGGATCGAGCCGCCGCAACTGCGCCTCGAGCGGCGCAAGCTCACACTTCGGGTTCCACGCCTTGCAATAGGCGAGTTCCATCATCACGAGATCCGCTCGATCCGGCGCCTTGGCGGCGGCTTCGGCGAGCCATCCGTAGCGTTCGCGCGCATTCGACGGAATGGGCGGGCCCATGTAACCGGCGCGCGCCTGAGCCCGCGCCTGCGGGGATTCGACCGTATCCCGTGCATCATCCAGGAACACCGCGGCCGCGGCGAGCGCATCAGGGCTGCCGTTGGCAATCAGTCGCGCGGTCACCGAGCGCTCCTGCGTCTGCCAAAGCGCCTGCGAACGCGCCTCGTTGCGCGCCCCCAGCGCCGCATCGACGGGCGGCGCCGGGAAGGTTGCGGCCGCGAGCGCGCTCAACGCCATCAGCAGGTACAACGGCGCCGCCGCATAGCGCCACCAGCGCTTCGGGGCTGCGAGCACGATGCGCAACCGTCGTTCGAGCTGTGATTGCCGCTCGAACACGCCGGTCGCCCCGCGCGGCGAGGGTTGCGTGCGCGCGGCGACTTCGACCAAAGCCGATCCGTAGGCTTGCGGCTCCTCGCCCCGGCGCAGCACGCGCGCATCGCAGTCCACCTCGACCGCGAATCGCAAGCGCCGCCATTGCCACCACAGAGGCGCATTCCACGGGACGAGCGCAACCAGGAATGCGCCCGCGAGCAGCCAGCGCCCATCGTGCGCGGCGAGGTGCTCGCGCTCGTGCGCGAGCACGAGGGCGCGCCGGGCCGGTGGCTCTTGCTCGAACCAGCGAGGCACCACGATCCGCGGCCTCATCACCCCAAGTACCGCGGGCCCAAGGTCCTCGGACATCCTGACTTCGGTCCCGTCGATCCGGCGCACCGGCCATGGGCGAGCCCGCTCGTGGAGTCGGCGACTCGCCAGCAAGAGCCTCGCAAGCAGCGCGGCCGTGAGCACTGCCCAAGCGATACCAAAGGCCATTTGCAGCAGCCCATAAAGCTTTCGGGTCCATAGACGATGCGCCAGTCCCGCGCGCCCCCCGGTGCTGCGTGCACGCGTGCCCCGCCGGCTCACCCGGGCCGCCGAGGTAGCCGGTGCCGCGGCAGCGGCCGGCGCGAGAGCGGCCGCCGGCGTGAGCGCCGCCGGCGCCGGTGACGGCACCGGGATCTGGAACGGCGACTGATCCGGCAGCGCGCCGACCAGATTCCACGCCGGCACCGCGATCGACAAGGCCAGCGCCGCGATCCACGCGAAGCGCCGTGGCGCGTGCAGACTCGCCAGAATTCGTTCCGCAAACCACGCCGTGAGCGCGACGAACGCGGCGATCAACAACGCATAGCCGGCCGCGCCGATCATTCGCCCCCCCGCGCGCGCCGTTCCAGGAGTTCGCGCAAGCGGGCGATCTCGGCATCGCTCAGCGGCTCCTTCTCGACCAGATGCGCAAGCAACCCCGCGGTCGAGCCGCGAAAGAATTTGCCCACGATCACCGCGAGCGCCCGGCGCCGGGCGCTTGAGCGCGCGATGCGCGCCGCGTACCGATGTGCGCGCCCTTCCTTGGTGCGGGTCACCGCGCCCTTCGTCTCGAGCGTACGCAGCATCGTCAGCACCGTGGTGTAGGCAAGGCGTACGCCAAGATGCGCACGCACT
>JABEVI010000086.1 GCA_013044085.1 Steroidobacteraceae bacterium | reverse complement strand
GACGGCGGCCGTTGGGACTTTTCGATTCAAATTCAGGGGACGTCATGCCTTTCTACGAATACCAATGCAAACGCTGCGGTCACCACCTGGAGGCCATGCAGAAGGTCAACGATGCGCCACTGAAGAAGTGTCCGGCCTGCGGCAAGTCCGCGCTCGAGCGGCAGATGTCCGCGCCGGTTTTCCGTCTAAAGGGCGGTGGTTGGTACGAGACGGACTTCAAGTCCGACGGCGAGAGCAAGCGCAATCTGGCCGATCGTCCGGAGACGGACGCGGCGAAGACGGATGCACCGAAGAACGCCAAGGAGGAGGTGGCGAAGGACAAGCCCGCCGAGAAGGCCGCGGACAAGGGGGCCGAGAAGAGTGCGGTCAAAGCCGACGGGGCGGGGGCGTCGAAGCGCGCCGCGGATGCGAAGCCCTCACGACGCCGAACGGCGGCGGCGCCGAAGCGCCCGGCACCGAAGCCGGCGGCGAAGAAGGCCGCCCGCAAGGGCTCCTCGCGACGCTGAGCGTGGGGGTTGCCGGGGCGTGCGGCAACCCGTAGCATCGCGCGCTTCCCCTGGCAACTCGTGCACTGAGATCTGATGCGTAGTCATTATTGCGGTGAGGTCGGCGAAACCCTGATCGGCAAGGTGATCACGGTGGCCGGTTGGGCCCATCGCCGCCGCGACCACGGCGGGGTGATCTTCATCGACCTGCGCGATCGGGCGGGTCTGCTGCAGCTCGTGTTCGATCCGGATGCCGCCGAGGTGTTCGCGCAGGCCGAGCGCGTGCGCAACGAGTTCGTGCTTTCGGTGACCGGACTCGTGCGGGCGCGTCCGCCGGGCACGGAAAATGCGCACCTGAAATCCGGACGCGTCGAATTGCTCGCGCAGCGCATCGAGATCCTGAACCGCTCGGAGCCGCTGCCGTTTCAGCTCGACGAGACCGTCAACGAAGAGCTGCGGCTGCGCTATCGCTACATCGATCTGCGCCGCGAGGAGATGCGCGAACGCCTGTTGCTGCGCCACCGCATCACGCGCGCGATGCGCAGCTATCTCGATGCGGCGGGTTTCGTCGACATCGAGACGCCGATGCTCACGAAGGCGACGCCGGAGGGCGCGCGCGATTACCTGGTGCCGAGCCGCACGCATTTCGGCAAGTTCTTCGCGTTACCGCAGTCGCCGCAGATCTTCAAGCAGCTGTTGATGGTCGCGGGCTTCGACCGCTATTACCAGATCGTGCGTTGTTTTCGCGACGAGGACCTGCGTGCCGACCGGCAGCCGGAGTTCACGCAGCTGGATATCGAGACCTCGTTTCTCGACCAGGAGCAGATCCTCGCCCTGATGGAGGGTTTGTTCGTCGACCTGTTCAAGTCCGTACTCGGCGTCGAGCTGCCCGAGCCGCTGCCGCGCATGAGTTACGCCGAGGCGATGCGCCGCTTCGGGTCGGACAAGCCGGATCTGCGCATTGCGCTCGAACTCGTCGACGTCGGCGATCTGGTCAAGGGCTGCGATTTCAAGGTGTTCGCGGGACCGGCGGCGGATCCTGCCGGGCGCGTGGCGGCGTTGACGGTGCCGCAGGGCGGCAAGCTCACGCGCAAGGAGATCGACGATTACACGGCCTATGTGGCGCGCTACGGCGCGAAGGGGCTCGCCTACGTCAAGGTCAACGCGATCGCCAAGGGACGTGAGGGGCTGCAGTCGCCGATCCTGAAATTCTTGAGCGATGCGGCGATCCAGGGGATCCTCGAGCGCACCGGCGCGGCCGACGGCGACCTGATCTTCTTCGGCGCCGACACCGCCAAGATCGTCTGCGATGCGCTCGGTGCCTTGCGATTGAAGGTCGGCCAAGATCTGAAACTGGTCGCCCCCGGCTGGCGGCCGTTGTGGGTCGTCGATTTCCCGATGTTCGAATGGGATCCGGAGGCGAAGCGCTGGGCGGCCATGCACCATCCGTTCACGAGTCCGATGAACCTCGATTATGCGGCACTCGCGGCGAGCCCGGGGGATGCGCTCGCCAAAGCCTACGATCTGGTGCTGAACGGTTCGGAGGTGGGCGGCGGTTCGGTGCGTATCCATCTGCAGGAGCTGCAGGCGACGGTGTTCGATCTGCTCGGCATCTCCCCGGAGGAGGCGCGCCTGAAGTTCGGCTTCCTGCTCGATGCACTGAAGTTCGGCGCACCGCCGCACGGCGGCATCGCCTTTGGCTTGGACCGGTTGTGCATGTTGATGGCGGGTGCGGAGAGCATTCGCGACGTGATTGCCTTCCCGAAGACCCAGACCGCCGCCTGTCCGTTGACCGACGCGCCGACCGAGGTTGCCGAGGCGCAGTTGCGTGAGTTGCACATCCGCGTGCGCACGCCGATCAAGACCGAGTGATCGAGGATGGCGCCCGCGCAGGAACCGCCGCGCCGTCCCGAGTCGGTCTTGGTCGTGATCCACACGGCGACCGATGAGTTCCTGCTGATCGAGCGGCGCAAGCCGGCCGGCTTTTGGCAATCCGTGACGGGCAGTCTGGAATGGGGTGAAGTCCCCGAGGATGCTGCGCGCCGTGAGGTGCTCGAGGAGACCGGCATCGAGGCGGGGTTGCTCACCAATCTGCAATGGGCGCAGGTGTATGAGATCCTGCCGGCCTTCGGCAAGGTGTATGCGCCCGGGATCACCCACAACCGCGAGCATGCCTTCGCGCTGAAACTCGCCCTGCGTGTGCCGGTGGTCTTGAATCCCCGCGAGCACGTCCGCTTCGAGTGGCTCGCGGCCGATGCGGCGCTCCTGCGGGTCTCTTCGTACACCAATCGGGCGGTCATCGAGCAATTGAGGCGCTGACCGCCGCGCCGCCGCCGTGACCGATTCCTCGCGCGTGCTCGTCTTCGTCCATGGCCTGTGGTTCAGCGGCCACGAGGCCTTTTTGTTGCGCCGTCGCCTGGCGCGCAGGCTCGGGGCGGCCGATCGGCGCTTCGCCTATCACTCGGTGCGGGCCTCGATCAGCGAGAGTGCGGCCGCGCTCGGCGATTACCTCGGGGGCCTGCGCGCCGATCGGGTCGATCTGGTGGGCCACAGCATGGGTGGCTTGGTGATCGTAAAGCTGTTCGAACGGGCGCCGTTGATCCGGCCG
>JABEVI010000085.1 GCA_013044085.1 Steroidobacteraceae bacterium | reverse complement strand
CGGTTGTCCAGATACAGGCAGCAGAAGACTTCGTACTCGAGGTCGCGCAGGCGCGCGGTCAGAAAATCACGGGTCGCCCGCGGGCTCGACAAGACCGGTCCCGTGCGCAGCGTCTCGCCAAGCTGGCGGCGGGAGATCTCGACCGCCGCTTGTAGCTGCGCGTAGCGTGCCGGTCCCAGACCCGGTTGCGCGCAGAAGCGCGCGCGATCCGCGGCGATCAATTTGCGCAGCGAACTGAAGCCGCTCAGCAGTTCGCGCGCGAGCTGCAGCGCCGAACGGCCGCGAATCCCGGTGTGCAACAGGATCGCGAGCAATTCCGCATCCGACAGCGACTCGGCGCCGTGCCGCAGGAGCTTTTCGCGCGGGCGTTCGTCGATGGGCCAATCGCAGATTGCCATGCCCTCAGGATGGGGCCCCGCGCCCGATCGGAAAAGGCGCAAATCGCGGGTAATGCGCCAGTTAGACGATGTTCAGAGGCGCCCGGAGCTGCCGAATCCGCCGTCGCCACGCGCGCTCGCCGCAAAATCATCGACGATCTCGAATTGCGCCCGAATGACCGGCACCAGAATCAGCTGTGCGATCCGCTCACCCGGAGCAATCGTGAAGGCAAGTTCTCCGCGGTTCCAGCAGGACACCATCAAGGGGCCCTGGTAATCGGAGTCGATCAGGCCGACGAGATTGCCGAGCACGATGCCGTGCTTGTGGCCTAGGCCGGAGCGCGGCAGCAGCATCGCGGCATAACCCGGATCGGCGATGTGAATCGCGATGCCGGTTGCGATCAATTCCGCCGATCCGGGGGCGAGCACGAGCGGGGAGTCGATGCAGGCGCGAAGATCCACGCCCGCCGACCCGGCGGTCGCCGGTTGCGGCAGCGGGAATTCGCCGCCGATGCGTTTGTCGAGGATCTTGAGTTTGACCCGTCCGTTCATCGGTTCAACGGCGGTTGCGTCGGTTGCGGTTCCTGCCGAGCGGCGCCGCGGTCTGAGTCCGGCGCACGCGCGCGCCGCGCCGCGCCGCGCCCTGCGGCGGGGGGAGGCGCTTCGCGATCAATGCCACCAGTTCGCGCGCCACCTCGATCTTCGGTGCGCGCGCGATCTCGGACCGGCCGCCCGGCCAGATCACGGTCAAGGCGTTGTCTTCGCAATCGAATGCGAGGCCGTCGCCGACCTGGTTCGCCGCGATCATGTCGAGCTTCTTGCGCTTCATCTTGCTGCGCGCGTTTTCTTCCAGGTCGTTCGTCTCCGCGGCGAAACCGACCACGAAGGGCCGTCTGGCCATGTCGGCTACGGATTGGACGATGTCCGGCGCCGGCTCCAGATCGAGTTTGACGGCGACACCGCGCTTCTTGATTTTCTGTTTGGCGATCTCGGCCGGCTGGAAGTCGGCGACCGCGGCGGCGGCGATGAACACATCGGCCTCGGCAACATGCCGGTGGACCGCGGCATGCATTTCGCGCGCGCTCTCGACGTCGAGGCGGGTGATGCCCGCCGGTGTCGGCAGATTGACCGGGCCGGCCACCAGCGTCACATGCGCGCCGGCCTCCCGGGCCGCGGTGGCGACCGCGAATCCCATCTTTCCGGAACTGCGATTCGTCAGGTACCGGACCGGGTCGATGCGCTCGCGGGTCGGGCCGGCCGTGATCAGCACGTTCAGGCCCGCGAGCAAACCGGCGTTCGGCGGCGGTTCGAGCACGCTCTCGGCGAGCTTGGCCGGTTCCCACATGCGTCCGGGTCCGACCTCGCCGCATGCCTGCGAGCCGCTCGCTGGTCCGAGCACACGGATGCCTCGGGCGATCAAGGTCGCGACGTTGGCCTGGGTCGCCTTGTTCTCCCACATGACCCGGTTCATCGCCGGCGCGACGCAGACCGGCGCCTCTGTCGCCAGGCAGAGCGTTGAGAGCAGGTCATCCGCATGCCCGCCGGCAAGCCGGGCGAGAAAGTCCGCGCTCGCCGGTGCGACCAGGACGAGCTGCGACCAGCGGGCGAGTTCGATATGCCCCATCGCCGCCTCGGCCGACTCATCCCACAGGTCGTAGCGCGCCGGTCGTCCCGACACGGATTGGAAGGTGAGCGGCGTGACGAAGCGGCGGGCGCCGGCGGTCAGCACGACCTGCACTTCCCCGCCCCTCTCGATCAGGCGCCGAACGAGGTCCGGACTCTTGTAGGCGGCGATGCCGCCAGTCACGCCGAGCAGAATGCGTGTTTGCGGGATCAATGGATGCCCTTCAGTTTCTTGAAACGCGCGATATCGCTGTCGAATTGGGCGCGCATGGCGGTTGCCTCGCCCTGTTTCTCGGCCAAGTTCTGCCGCTGCGTATGGATGTCGTTCCTCACCCGGACGATATCGTCTGCCAGCTGGTCCGGCATCGGCGGGGCCTTCGGGTCAGCGGCGTATGGCCGGTAGCGCCCGCTGGCGGCAAGCAACTTTGCGAGCTTGGCATCGAGGATGTCGAGGAACTGAGCGGTGACCTTGACCTGGTCCTCGAGCAGCGTGAGGCGCCGATCGCGCAGGCGCTTGATATCCTCGACGGAGACATAGGTGTTCAACAAATTCCGGTCGCGCTCGCGTCGCGCCTTCGCGGCGAGTTCCTTCTGCTGTTCCGCCGCGATCTCGGCCGGCGTCTTCTGCGCCGACAGGCGTTGCACCACGATGCCTTCGGGGTTGACGACCTCGCGCTCGCGCGTCGAATATTTCGGCGGGATCTGGTCGCCGTAGTGCACGATGCCGCGGCCATCGACCCAGCGGTAGACGTTCGGCTCGGCGACGTGTCCGCTCCTTGCCGCCAGGCAGCCGATGGCGGCCGCCACACAGGCCGCGCGGGTTCTGGCTCGATTGCTCACGCTCACACCTCCCTCGGGACACATCGATTGTGAGGCCAATGAGTCGCGGGTGCCATCATCCGGGCCTCAACCGCCGATCCCGTGGCGGTTCCGGTAGGCGAGCATGTCGGCGTATTCGCCGCCGCCGCGGGTTGCGATGTGCTCCATCAGGTCTGCGAGCGTGAGGATCGGGATCACCGGCATGGCGAATTGTTCGCCGACTTCCTGAACCGCCGACAGCCGGCTCTCGGCACCGCGCTCCTGGCGGTCCAGGGCGAGAACGACGCCGGCCGGGTGGGCGCCCGCGGCGCGGATCATCTGAACCGACTCCCGGATCGCCGTGCCGGCCGTGATCACATCGTCAATGATCAGCACGCGCCCGGCGAGGGGTCCGCCGACGATGTGGCCGCCTTCGCCGTGGTCCTTGGCTTCCTTGCGGTTGTAGGCGAAGGGCGCATTCAGCCCATGAGTGCTCGCGAGCGCCGCCGCCGTCACCGTGACCAGCGGGATCCCCTTGTAGGCGGGACCGAAGAGCACATCGAATGCGACGTCCGATGCCATGATCGCGGCCGCATATGCCTGCCCGACCGCCGCTATCGCCGCACCGGTGCTGAACAGGCCGGCATTGAAGAAATACGGACTTTCGCGCCCGGATTTGAGCTTGAAGGAGCCGAATTTGAGCACGCCGAGCTTCATGCACAACTCGATGAATTCGCTCTGGTAAGGCTGTGGCATAGGTCCGGGAGTCTCGCAAGGGAAGCGGCGCTTCGCAAGCCTTGGCGCGTGCTCCGACAGCGGCTGGTATGATTCCGGCCGATGCGCATCGTCACGCTGAATGCGAATGGTATCCGCTCCGCCGCGAACAAGGGGCTTTTCGACTGGCTCGAGGTCCTGAAGGCCGATGTCGTCTGTCTTCAGGAGACCCGCGCGCAGGTCGCGCAACTCACCGATCCGATCTTCCGGCCGCGCG
>JABEVI010000013.1 GCA_013044085.1 Steroidobacteraceae bacterium | reverse complement strand
GTCCTCGAAGTGCTGTTGTCCTGCCGCACGCAGCGTGCGGGCATCGAGGACCGTGGCGCTGCCCGGCAACCGTAGATCGGGTACCGAGCGCATCGTCGCCGTGACGATCACTTCCCGAAGTTGCGTATAGCGGTGATGAATCGCGGCGAACGCCGCACCGGCGCCGGCGATGGTGAGGCACACGCACGCGACCGCCGCGCCGCCACCGGCCTTCTTCGAAGATTGATACACGCTCCCTCCGCCGGTATTAACCGGATCAGGTTCTATGGGTTCGCCGGAACCGGCGCGAAATTGCGCCTCACCGACGTCTCAGGCCCGCGAGGGACCACCCCAGCCGAAACGACCTTTATTGTATCGCCATTCAGAACAGACCGCGAATTGCGCCGACAAGACCCCCGAGAATGAGCACCGCGTTGGCGATGAACGTCAGTCCGAATCCCGGACCCCGCTTTGCGGGGTCCCGTACGTACGCGGCGGAATAGATCTCCCGGCCCGCCAGGTAGATCACGCCGATCGCCGCCGCCCAGAGCGGGTTGAAGTAACGGCTGAACAGGTACATGCCCGGCAGGAAGGCGACGAGTTGTTCGAGGGTGTTTTGCTGGACTCGAAAGCGGCGCTCGAACACCTCATGCCCCATGACCGCCGGTGCCCGCACGCCGTAGCGCTCACGCGCCGCACCCACCTTGAAACCGAAAATCAGGAATTGCAGAACTGCGAGCGCGGTCACGATATTGGCATAAGCCATGGATGTTCCCTCTTGGATGCGCGATTCTAGCACTCCCAAACGTTCGATCACCGCGACGAGCTCAGATGAAAAACACCGACCGCTCGGGAACGCGCGGCTACGCGTCCTTGGTCGAGATCGACGCGCCACCCGCACGGGTTTGGCGGGCGCTGACCGATCCGGCGCTGGTGCATATCTGGTCGGGCGCCGAGGCCCAGATCGACGCGCGCGCCGGTGGCCGCTATTGTTTCGGCGCTGCCGCAGGGAGCGCGCCAGTGCGCGAGGCGCACATCGATGTGTTCGAAGTGAATCGGCGTCTGCGCCTGATCTATCTGGGTGACCCGGACCTGCCGCTCTGCGAAAGCGCGATGGTCGACGACTTCCTGCTGGATGCGCGCAAGGGTCCGGGAACCACGTCCCTGCGCCTGCTCGGTTCCGGCATCCCCGAGGCGGCTGCCTGGGATGGATTTTACAAACGCACCCGCGTCGGCTGGGAGCGCCGGCTTGCGCGTATCAAGGCCGCCCTCGAGAATCCACCCAGGCGCAAACCGCCCACCGTCGGCCTCGCCCTGCGCGGGCTCGACTATTGATCGAGGCGCGGGCGTCGGTGCCCGCCGCTTGATATCCTGGTGGTCTGCAGGCGATGCCCGCCTGTGGAGGAAGGTATATCGATGCTTGGATTTCTCCTGCGCGCAGTGATCGCGGCACTCGGTTTGTGGCTGTCGAGCGCCTGGGTCGCGGGCGTGAAAATCGACGGACCGGCGACTCTGGTGTTTGCCGGCGTACTGCTCGGTCTGGTCAATGCCGTCATCCGACCGATCGCGATCCTGCTTACCTTGCCGATGACGATTTTCTCGCTCGGGCTTTTCTTGCTCGTCATCAATGCCGGCATGCTCGCCTTGGTGGCTTGGATGCTGCCCGGGATGCAACTCGCCGGCTTCTGGGCGGCTTTCCATGCCGCCCTCATCGTGAGCATCGTCAGTTTCGTCGGCTCGTGGTTCGTAGGGCCGAAGGGGCGGATCCAGGTCTTCATCCGGCGCCGCTGAAGCGGCAACCGCGGCGGGTGATTACTGGGAATCCGGTTCGGCGAGGACCGCCCGGTCGAACCAGCCGCCGTCCGGCAGCGTCAGCATCAGCACGCCGGCGAATACGACCAGCATGCCGATGATCTGTCGTTCTGCGAGCTTTTCGTGCAGGAACTCCCAGCCGAGGAACGTTGCAATGACGGGGTTCACGTAGCTGTAGGTGCCGATCACCACGGGCGTCGTGTTGCGTGCGAGCCAGCCGTAGGCGGAATAGGCGAGGCACGAACTTACGAAGGTCAGATATCCGAGTGCGATCATGCCCGGCAGATTGAAGGTCCAGCGTACCGCCTCGCCGCCGGCCAATCCCGTGATCAGCAACAGCGAGCCGCCGAACACCATCTGCAGCGCGACGAACATCAACGAACCGAGCCGGGTGTCGATGCTGCGGTAATAGAGCGTGCCGAGCGCCCATGCGAGGCACCCGCAGAGCACGCCGAACTTGGCGAGCAGCGGCGCGGAGCCCGATTGAGCGCCAGGTACCAGCATCAGCACCGTGCCGGCGAAGCCGATCCCGAGGCCAAGCAGCGCGCGTCGGGTCAGTGCGTGGCCGCGTCGGCCGAATACGCCCAGGCCCGCGATCCACAGCGCCGAGGTGCCATGCAGCAGCGCTGATTCATGTGACGGCAGGAACTGGATGGCCCAGACGTTCAAGCCGTTGCTCGCGAATACCATGAAGAAGCCGGCGACCGCGACGTGCCGGTATTCCCTGCGCTCGACCGGCCATGCCTCGCCCAGCCAGTGGTGCGCCACCAGCGCAAGAATGATTCCGGCCGTCACGAAGCGCGTGCCGGCAAGCAGCGCGGCCGGCAGGTGGGAGACGCCGATCTTCGAGAACATGAAGCTCGAGCCCCAAACCAGATAAATCGTGCCCAACGCCAGGGCGATCTTCGCCGAACGGCGTGGATCGACGTGCATGCTTCTGGCGTCGCGGGTTCTAAACCTGCGCGCCGCGCTCCGAATCTTCCTTGGCACGCGCCGCGATCTTGTCCTTCAGGAGCAGCTTCGACATGACGATGCCGATCTCGTAGAGCACGTACAGCGGGATGGCCATGAAACTCTGCGAGACCGCATCCGGCGGCGTCAAGAATGCCGCGACGATGAACACGCCGAGTAGTACGAAGCCGCGGTTCTTCGTCAGGCTCGTGATCTTGACGACACCCGACCAAACGAGCAACACGGTCGCGATCGGCACCTCGAACGCCGCGCCGAAGGCGAGCAGCAGCACCATGACGAAATCGAGGTAGTTGCCCATGTCGGTCATCATCATCACGCCCTTCGGCGTGGTGGCGACGAAGAAGCTCAGCATCACCGGGAAAACGGCGTAATAGGCGAACGCGGCGCCCAGGTAGAACAACAGCACGCTGGAGACGAGCAGCGGGACCGCCAGTTTCTTCTCATGGCGGTACAGCCCCGGTGCGACGAACGCCCACGCCTGGTAAAGCACGTAGGGAATCGCCAGGCCGACGGCGGCGACCAGCGCGAGTTTGAACGGCACCATGAAGGGTGCGACGACGCTGGTCGCGATCAGCGTCGAGCCCGGCGGCAGGCGCCGGATCAGCGGTTTGGCGACGAACGTGAACAGCTGGTTCATGTACGTCGCGGTCGGGATGAAGCAGATCCCGATCGCCATCATCGCCTTCAACAGTCGGTCGCGCAGCTCGAGCAGGTGGGATACCAGCGTGCCTTCGGCCAGTTCCTCCGCAGCGCCTTCCGGTTCAGTCATTGGGTGGTGAAATCGTCTTCGGCGCACCAACATCCGCCACCGGGGCGGCGTCTCCCGCGCCATAAGGCGGTGGGATCGTCGGTGCCGTCGCCGGCCGTTGCGCGCCTTGCTCGTCGCCGGCCGCCGTTTCCGGCGTCGGCGCGGCCGCGCCCGGCGACGCGGGCCGGCTGTGTTGGCGCATCAACTCGTCGGCGCTCACTTCGCGGTCGAGCTGCTCGCTCAGCTGGCGCGCCATCGCACGCGCGCGACCCAGCCAGTTTCCGACCTGCCGCGCGACCTTCGGCAGCCGCTCAGGCCCGAGCACGACCAACGCGATCGCCGAGGTGAGCAGGATTTCCGAGAATCCAAAATCAAACATCGGCTTCAGGTGTTCGTGTTCGGCGGAACCTTGGCCTCGGCCTCACGCTTCGCGGTGGCGTCGAAATCGGCGTCCTTTTCCTGCTTGATCTGCTTGACCTGCTCCTGGTTCTCGCCTTCGTTCATCGCGTCTTTGAAGCCCTTCACCGCCGCACCGAGATCCGAGCCGATCGTGCGCAGCCGCTTGGTCCCGAAGACGACCAGTGCGATCGCCAATATGACCAGTAACATCTTTGAATCGAGCATGTCGCTTCTCCGAATCCACGGACTATCCATCGGACCGCTAATGATACGCCAAAGAGCGGGGCTCGTCCGCGATGGCCACGGCCGACGCGAAGCCCTAGGCTTCCAACCAGATCGTCACCGGGCCGTCGTTCGTCAGGCAGACTTGCATGTCGGCCGCGAAAACCCCGCTCGAGACGGGTGAATGCGCCGCCTGCGCCAGGGCAACCAGCTTATCGAAAAGGCGCCGCGCCTGATCGGGCGGCGCGGCATGCGAAAAGCCCGGGCGCCGGCCCTTGGCGGTGTCGGCCGCCAGCGTGAACTGCGGTACGAGCAGCAGGCCGCCGCCGATGTCTACGAGGCTCAGGTCCATTCGGTCCCCCGTACCCGGGAAGATGCGGTAATGCAACATCCGCTCCAGGAGGCGGTGCGCCTCGGCATCGCCATCCGAGGGCCGCACGCCGATCAAGGCGAGTACACCCCGGCCAATCGCCGCCTGCGGCGCGCCGCCGATGTCCACCCGGGCGTGGCTGACGCGCTGCAACAGTGCGATCACCGCTATTTGCGCCAAAGCGTCGGCGTGAACAACACCAGGATCGTGAACACTTCGAGACGCCCGAGCAGCATCGCGAACGAGCAGATCCAGGTCTGGAAGTCGTTGAGCACGCTGTAGTTGCTGTCCGGCCCCACCAAACCGAGGCCAGGCCCGACGTTGTTGATGCAGGCCAGGATCGCCGAGAGCGAGGTGGTGAAGTCCAGGCCGCTCGCCAGTTCGACGAACACCAGGGTGACGAGGCTCATGAAGTACAGGAACACGAAGCCCAGCACCGCGAACACCACCCGGTTGGCGATCACCGTTCCGCCGATCTTCAGCGGTCGGACGAGATTCGGATGCACGATCTGATCGAGCTCACGGTTCGCCTGTTTCGCGAGGATCAGCGTGCGGATCATCTTGATGCCACCCCCGGTCGAGCCGGAACTGGCGACGATGCACGACAGGAAAAGCATCCACATCGGCGCGAACACCGGCCAGCGCGAGTAATCCTGGGTGTGCAGGCCGCCGTCGGTCCCGATCGACACCACATTGAAGGTCGCCTCCCGCAAAGCAGTCCAAAAATCCGCGTAGGTGCCCTTCAGAAACAGGTAGAAGGCGATGCCGACCGAACTCGCCGCCAGCACGCCGATGATCGCCTTCGCTTCCGAATCACGAAAATAGGCGCGAATGCCCCGCTGGCTCCAGGCCTGGAAATGGGTCGCAAAGTTCAGCGCCGCCAGTATCTGGAACACCGTCAGCACCATCTCGATCGGCAGTGAATGGAAATGGCCGACGCTGTCGTCATAGGTCGAGAAGCCGCCGAGAGAAAGTGCCGAGAAGCCATGGCAGACGGCGTCGAACCAGTTCATGCCCACGAGGCGCAGCGTGACGATGCACGCAAGGGTGAGCCCGGCGTAGATGGTCCACAGCAGCTTGGCGGTCTGACCAATGCGCGGCGTGAGCTTCGCGTCCTTCATCGGCCCCGGCATTTCGGCGCGGTAGATCTGCATCCCGCCGACGCCGAGCATCGGCAGGATCGCCACGGCGAGCACGATGATGCCCATGCCGCCGAGCCAGCTGAGCAGATGCCGCCACAAGTTGATCGATCGCGGCAGGTATTGCAGACCCGAGAGCACCGTGCCGCCGGTCGTCGTCAGCCCCGAGGCGGCTTCGAAATACGCATGGGTGAAATCGATCGGCAGGTAGTGCCAGAGCGGGAAGCCGGCGACCGCCGGCAGGGCGACCCAGGTGAGCGCCACCAGCAGCAGTCCGTCGCGGGTCTTCAATTCCCGCTTGTAGCGGCGCGTCGTGAGCCACAGCAAGGCGCCGATGGCGAAGGTCGCGGCCGCGGACAGCACGAACGATCCGAGCGCGAGATCCCGGCCCCACAACGCGAGTATCAGGGGCGCGAGCATCGTCGCCGCGAAACCCATGATCACCAGCGCGAAGACGTGCGCGACGGGCAGGATGGTCTGTTTCACAGGAACGACGCGGAGCCTTGGAAGAGCTTCTCGACGGCATCCATATGGCGCCGGTCGGTCAGAAACAGGATCAGGTGGTCGTCCGCCTGAACGCTGGTGTCGTGATGGGCGATGATCACGTCTTCGCCGCGCACCACGGCGCCGAGTGTGGTCCCTTCCGGCAGCGCGATTTCCTCGATGCGCCGGCCGATGACCTTGGAACTGTCCGCATCGCCATGCACCACCACTTCGAGCGCCTCGGCCGCCCCGCGCCGCAGCGCGTGCACCCGCACCACGTCACCGTGACGCACGTGCGCGAGCAGCGAGCCGATCGTGACCGTTTGCGGTGAAATCGCGATGTCGATCGAGCCGCTCTCGATCAGCTCCGAGTAGGAGGGCTTGTTGATCAGCGCCATCACCTTGTGTGCGCCGAGCCGCTTCGCCAGCATCGCCGATAGGATGTTCGCCTCCTCCGAGTTGGTGAGCGCGGCGAACACGTCGGCGCTGTCGATGTTCTCCTCGAGCAGCAGATCCTCATCGGCGGCGTCGCCATGCAGCACCGTCGTGCGCCGCAATTTCTCGGAAACCCGGCGCGCCCGCTTGCTGTCGCGCTCGATCAGCTTGACCTGGTTCTTGTCCTCGAGTTCGCTCGCCAGCCGGTAGCCGATGTTGCCGCCGCCGGCGATCACGACACGGCGCGCCGGCGCCTCCTCGCGGCGCATCTCGCGCATCACGGTGCGGATGTCCTTGCGGGCGGCGAGGAAGAACACCTCGTCGCCATCCTCGATCACGGTCGAGCCCTCGGGTTTGACGCTCTTGCCGGCCCGATAGATCGCCGCGACGCGCGCTTCCGCCGCCGGCACGTGCTCGCGCAGCGTGCGCAAGGCCTGGCCCACGAGTGGGCCGCCCTGCAGCGCGCGTATGCCGACGAGGCGCACGCGGCCGTCCGCAAAGTCGAGAACCTGCAGCGCTCCGGGGTAGCGGATCAGGCGCGCGACGTGCTCCGTGACGAGCTGCTCCGGGCTGATCCATAGATCGACCGCGATGCCTTGTTCGCCGAACAAGCGGTCGCGCTCGGTGAAGTCGGCCGAACGCACGCGGGCGATTTTCTTGGGCGTCCGAAACAGCGTCCAGGCGATGTGGCAGGCGAGCATGTTCACCTCGTCGCTGTTGGTCAGCGCGACGAGAACGTCGGTGCTCGCGATTCCGGCCGCCTCGAGAATTCGCGGACTGGCGGCGTTGCCGCTCACGGTGCGGATGTCGAGCCGGTCCTGCAGGTCGCGTAGCACGTCCTCGTCGAGGTCGATGACGGTGACGTCGTTCGCCTCCTCGCGCGAAAGGTGGTACGCAGCCGTGCGGCCGACCTGGCCGGCACCGAGTATGATGATCTTCACGGCGCCCCTACCCGTGCCCGCGGTCGGCGGCTAGACGAGCTGAAGATTCGCATATGACAGCATCAGCCATTTCGTGCCCTGCCTCTCGAAGTTGACCTGGATGCGCGCATGCGGACCGTTGCCCTCGAAACTGAGTACCACGCCATCGCCGAATTTGCCGTGTCGGACACGGCTGCCCATGCGCATGCCGGAGGGTGTCGGTTCCTCGACCGGCTTGCGGGGGCTGAACACCGGCCGCGACACCTGGATGCGCGGCCGAATCTCCTCGATAAGATCCGCCGGCATCTCGCCGATGAACCGCGATGGCTGGCCGTAGGTGTCCACGCCGTAGAGGCGGCGCTGCTCGGCATAGGTCACGTAAAGTTCGCGCATCGCGCGCGTCATGCCGACGTAACAGAGCCGCCGCTCTTCCTCGAGGCCGGCCGGGTCGGCTGCCGATCGTTGATGCGGGAACAGACCATCCTCCATGCCGGCGAGAAAAACCACGGGAAACTCCAGCCCCTTCGCCGAATGCAGGGTCATCATCTGCACGCAATCGTCCCAAGCGTCCGCCTGGCCCTCGCCGGACTCGAGCACTGCATGCGAGAGAAACTGGTCGAGCGGCGCCAGGCCGTTCGCGTCCGGTTCGGCGACGAAACCGCGTGCGGCGCTGACCAGTTCGAGCAGGTTGTCGACGCGGCCCTCGCCGCGCTCGCCCCTTTCCTTCTTGAAGTGCTCGATCAGTCCGCTCGTCTGGATCACGTGGTCGACCTGCTCGTGCAGGTCGAGCCCCGTCACCTCGGTCTGCAATCGGTCGATCAGCGAGAGAAAGGCGCTCAAGGATTGCGCGGCGCGCTGCGGCAGCGTGCCGCGCACCGCGGCGACGGCCGCCGTCCAAAGCGAACAATTGGCTGTGCGTGCGTGCCCACGTAACGCGTCCAGCGTCTTCGCGCCGATGCCCCTCACGGGCAGATTCACGACACGCTCGAACGAGGTGTCGTCGTCGCGGCTCGCAACCAGGCGCAGGTAGGCGAGCGCGTCCTTGATCTCGGCGCGTTCGAAGAAGCGCAATCCGCCGTAGACACGGTACGGCAGCCGCGCGTTCAGGAAGGCCTCTTCGAACACGCGTGACTGGGCGTTCGAGCGGTAAAGCACGGCGATTTCGCGCCGCGCTCCGCCGCGGTCGACCCATGCACGGATGCGGTTGACCACGAAATCCGCCTCGTCGCGCTCGTTGAAAGCCGCGTAGATCTTGATGCGCTCGCCGTCCTCGCCGCTCGTCCAAAGGGTCTTCCCCATGCGTCCGGTGTTGTTCGCGATCAAGGCGTTCGAGGCCTTGAGGATGGTCGCCGTGGAACGGTAGTTCTGCTCGAGCTTGTAGAGCGTCGCTCCCGGAAAGTCGCGTCTGAATCGGTTCAGGTTCTCCACCCGCGCGCCGCGCCATCGATAGATGGATTGGTCGTCATCGCCGACCGCGAACGGCCGTCCGGTGGGGCCGGCCAGCAGCGTGAACCAGCGGTACTGGATCGCGTTCGTGTCCTGGAACTCATCGACCAACACGTGCTGGAAGCGGTTGCGGTAGTGCTGCAGAAGCGCGGGTTGGTCTCGCCACAGTTCATAGGCCCGCAGGAGCAATTCGGCGAAATCGACCACCCCGGCACGCCGGCAGGCTTCCTCGTAGGCGAGGTAGATGCGGATCAGCTGGCCGCGGGTCGGGTCGCCCTCATCTTTGAGGTCCTTGGGGCGGTGTCCTTCGTCCTTTTGGGAATTGATGAACCACTGCACCTCGCGCGGCACCCATCGCGTCTCATCGAGTTCGAGGCTCTTCAGCACTTTGCGCAACAGCCGCGTCTGGTCTTCCGAATCGAGGATCTGAAAGCTCTGCGGCAGACCCGCCTCGCGCCAGTGCAACCGCAGCAATCGGTGGGCAAGACCGTGGAAGGTGCCGATCCACATCGAGGTACCCGAAACCCCGAGAAGGCTCTCGATGCGGCCGCGCATTTCGCCGGCGGCCTTGTTCGTGAAAGTCACGGCGAGAATGGCGTGCGGCGAGGCGCCTTCCACCTCTACCAGCCAGGCAACCCGGTGCACGAGCACACGGGTCTTGCCGCTGCCGGCACCGGCAAGCACGAGGGCGGGGCCGACCTGCGCGGCGACCACCTGTCGCTGGGCCTCGTTCAGCGTGTCTAGCAAATGTGATACGTCCATCAGACCGCGAATTGTACTGTAAGCGGGGGTATGTGCCGCGGCCGTCAAGCCGATGGGCCGATTCCTCCCCGCGCCTCCTCGGCGAACAGGATCAGCGACAATACCAGCGACAGGATGATCGGTCCGGCGACGATGCCGATCGCGCCGAATGCCGAAATGCCGCCGAGCACGCCGATGAAAACGACCAAGGCCGATACCGGGGCGCGACCGGAAATCAGCATGGGCTTCAGGAAGTTGTCGATGCCGGAGAGGATGATTCCCCAGACCGTCATGAATATCCCGAATCCCCAGCGACCGTCCGCGAACAGCCAAAGCGTCGCCGGCACCCAAACCAGCGCCGTGCCGCCGAGCGGCAGCATCGCGACCAGGGCGCCCGCCACCCCGAACACGACCGGGGAGGCGAGTCCGGCGATCGTGAAACCGATGCCGAGCAGCAGACCCTGAACCAGCGCGGTCATCGTGGTGCCGTAGACGATCGCGCGGGTCACGTCGCTCAAGCGCTCGAAAAGCCGCTCCTTGTGGGCCTCATCGAGCGGGATCCAGCTGCGCGCGCGCCTGATCAGAGCATCGCCATCACGCAGAAAGAAGAACAGCAGCACGAGCATGAGCGCGACGCCGGCGATCGAACTCAAGGCGCCGAGGAAGAAGGAGCCTCCGAGCCCGGCCGCCCGCTGCAAGGTCTCGCGGGTGCCGCTTATCATCCAGGTTCGCGCCTCGTCCGTGGAGAGGAATGCGTGCGCGAGGAACCACTGATAGATCCGTGCCGCCCATGGAAATTGGTGCAGATCCCCCGAGGAGAGCAGCTTGTAGCTCGGTGCGGCAGCCTGAAGTCTATGCAGCAGACCCGAGATTTGCGCGACGAACTCGATCGACAGCGCCGACAGCGGCAGCAGCACGACGACCGGCGCGAGCACCGTCAAGGTGCCTGCGGCGATTCCCGGCCGGCGGCCAAAACGATGGCGAAGGCGCAGGTTCACCGGAAAGAGCAGGAACGCGAGCACGGCCGCCCAGCCCATCGGCACCGCGAACGGCGATAAAATCCGCCACACCCCGACCGCCAGCAAAGCTGCGAGGGTCAGTGCAAGTATCCGCGGGTAGAAACCTGGGGCCGCCGGCATCGTCGAATCCTAACACCCGGCTGCGCAATTGGCCCGCAAGCGGGTACCATCGGCTCGAATAATCGCGTTGGGGGCGGCAATGATCCGGATCAACGTCAACGGTCGGGCGATCGAGGTCGATGCAGCGCCGGATACACCGCTGCTGTGGGTGCTGCGTGATCATCTCGGCTTGCCCGGCACGAAGTACGGCTGCGGTCGGGCCTTGTGCGGCGCTTGTACCGTGCACCTCGATGGGGCGGCGGTGCGCTCGTGTTCGCTGCCCATCGCGGATCTGGCGGACCGGCGTGTGACCACGATCGAAGGCCTCTCGGTCGATCGCACACACCCTGTCCAACGGGCCTGGATCGAACTCGATGTGCCGCAGTGCGGCTACTGCCAATCCGGCCAGATCATGTCGGCCGCGGCGCTGTTGCGGTCGAATCCGCATCCCAGCGATTCGGACATCGATGCCGCGATGTCCGGCAACATCTGCCGTTGCGGCACCTACTCACGGATTCGCCGCGCGATCCACCGGGCGGCCGAGATGCTCGGCGCCGGGGCTTAAGCGCATGGGTGCGTCGACGGGGACGGGAGATTTGAGCCGCCGGGATTTTCTCGGCGCCGCGGCGGTGCTCGGCACTGCCTCGGCGCTCGTGCTGATGCTGCCGCTGCGCGTTCGCGCGGCGCCGGGCGGCGCCACTGAATTGAACGCCTGGCTCAGAATCGCGCCGGACGAGACGATCACGATCCTCGTCGACCGTTCCGAGATGGGTCAGGGTGTCTACACGGCTTTGCCAATGCTGATCGCCGAGGAACTCGAGGTGCGCCTCGCGGCCATCCAGATCGTGGCGGCACCGGTCGGTGACGCGTACTTCAATCCCGGCAACGACGGTCAAATCACCGGCACCAGCAACAGTGTTCAGGATGCCTGGGTGAAGCTGCGCACCGCGGGTGCGCAGGCGCGCACGATGCTCATCAGCGCCGCCGCCACCTCCTGGGGTGTCGACCCGGACGAGTGCGTGGCGAAGGACGGCGTGATCTCGAACCGCGCCGGCGACCGGCTAACCTACGGTGCGGTCGCCGCGCGCGCCGCGCGCCTACCGGTGCCGCAACGCGTTGCGCTCAAGCCGAGCAAGGACTTCGTCCTGGTCGGCCGCGACCTGCCGCGCACCGATACCCCGGCCAAGGTGGACGGCAGCGCGGAGTTCGGCATCGACGTACGCTTGCCCGGCATGCTGTATGGCGCGTTTGCGCAGAGTCCCGTGCTCGGCGGCTGGCCCGACTCGGTTGATGCTCTCGCCGCGGCGAAGTTGCCGGGTGTGCGACTCGTGCTGCCGCTCGATAGTGGCGTGCTGGTCGTCGCCGATCACTACTGGCAGGCGCTCGCCGCGCGCAAGGCACTGAATGTCGACTGGAATTCCGGGCCGAATGCGGCCCTCGACAACGCCACGATCACCGCCTTGCTGCGACACGCGGCAGCCGATGATCCGGGGCTTGCGGCACGCACGGACGGCGATGCCGATGCAGCGTTGAGGGGTGCTGTTCGTACCCATTCCGCGCGCTACGAATTGCCGCTGCTCGCGCATGCGACGATGGAACCGATGAACTGCACGGCGGACGTGCATGCCGACGGTTGCGACCTGTACGTCGGAACGCAGGTGCAGCAGCTCGCGCAGGCGGCCGCCGCACCGGCCGCGGGGCTGCCACCGGATCGAGTGCGCGTTCACACGACCTTCCTCGGCGGCGGATTCGGGCGGCGCCTGGAGGTCGACTTCATTCCGGCCGCGGTCGCCGGTTCGAAGGCCCTGGGCCGACCCGTCCAGGTGATTTGGACGCGTGAAGATGACATGACCCACGATACCTACCGCCCGCCCGCCCTCGAGGACATCAGTGCGGGGTTCGACGCCGCTGGCCGGCTCAGCGCCTGGAAACTGCACATCGTGAGTCCCTCGATCACCGCGCGGATGTTGCCGCCGGTCGTCGGCGTCGACCCGTCGGTCGTCGAGGCGGCGCTGAATTTTCCGTACGACGTCCCGAACGTGTCGATTCGTTATACGCGCCAGGAGATCGGCATCGATGTCGGTTACATGCGTTCGGTCAGCCATGCGATCAATTGCTTCGTGATCGAAAGCTTCATCGACGAATTGGCGGCGTTCGCCGGTAAGAACCCGTATGACTTTCGCATCGGCATGCTAGGCAAGCATCCCCGCCATCGACGCGTGCTCGAGGCCGCAGCCCGTCTGGCCGGCTGGGGAAAGCCGGCGCCGGGCCGCCACCTGGGTCTTGCATTGATGCAAGGCTACTCGAGCCTCATCGCCGAGGTCGCCGAGATCTCCATCGAGGGCGGCTCGCCGAAGATTCACCGCATCGTCTGTGCCGTCGATTGCGGGCAGATGGTCAATCCGCGCATCGTCGAGTCGCAGATCGAGAGCGGCATCGTCTTTGGCCTGACCGCGGCGCTTTGGGGCAAGGTCACGATCGCGCGCGGCGTGGTTCAGCAGACCAATTTCGATGCCTACCGAGTCCTGCGCGTCAATGAAATGCCGGATATTCAGGTACGACTGTTGCCGAGCGATGCGGCGCCGGGCGGAATCGGCGAGTTATCCGTCGCGCTCGTGGCGCCGGCGGTCTGCAATGCGGTGTTCGCCGCGACGGGCAGGCGCCTGCGCTCGCTGCCGATCGATGCCACCCGCCTCTAGATGTGCACCATGAAATAGTGATCGAGGATCAGCGCCGCGAACAGCAGCATCAGGTACTTGATCGAGAAACGGAAGGTGCGCATCGCCATGACCGTGCTGCGGCTGCGACGCAGTTCGATGGCGTAGTAAAGGAAGCGCGCGTTCAGCGGAATCACCGCGAGCAGGTACAGAAGACCGCTCAAGCCGGCGAGGAAGGGCAGCAGCGTGCACAGCACCAGCAGGATCGTGTATAGCACGATCTGCAAGCGGGTGTATTCGACGCCGTGGGTCACCGGCAGCATCGGGATTCCGGCCTTCGCGTAGTCGTCACGGCGTGCGATCGCGAGCGCCCAGAAATGTGGTGGCGTCCAGGTGAAAATGATCAGAAAGAGCGGCAGTGCGTGCGGGTCGATGTGCCCGGTGACGGCGACCCAGCCGAGAATCGGCGGCGCCGCCCCCGCCGCGCCGCCGATCACGATGTTCTGCGGTGTCGCGCGTTTCAGCCAGCGGGTATAGACGAGTGCGTAGCCGATGAGCGATGCGAACGTCAGCGCCGCCGTCAACGGGTTGACACCGAACCAGAGCACGAGCATCGAGGCGAGTGCGAGCAGGCAGGCAAAGGCGAGCGCCTGGGACTCATCGAGATGGCCCGTCGGCAGCGGTCGGCCGCGGGTGCGGGACATTTGCTGGTCGATGCGCCGGTCGAGGATGTGATTGAACGCGGCGGCCGAACCAGAGGCCATGCCGATCCCCAGCGTTCCGAGCAGCAGGGCCTGCAGCGGCACCATGCCCGGCGAGGCGAGCAGCATGCCGACGACCGCCGTGAACACGATCAACAGGCTGACTTTGGGCTTCGTCAGCTCGAGGAAATCGCGCCATTGCCCTAGGAGCAGGGCCGCGGTGGCCGGGTTATCGGGGGTGCTCGCCATCGGCCAAGGGTACCATGGTGACCTTCGGCACCGGCCACAAACGCCTCAGCAGCGTCACCATCGCGAGCAACAGCAGCGCCGCACCCGCATTGTGCATTGCCGCCAGGACGAGCGGGAAGCCAAAGTGCACCATCGATAGACCGATCGCGATCTGCAGTGTCACCGCAAAAATCAAGAAAGCCGCCGCGCGCCGCAAGCGCTGCGCCTGCGCCCGACGCAGCGTCAAAATCCCCAAGCTGATCAAAGCAATACCCGTTACGACCGCGCCAAGGCGGTGGGTCACCTGAATCGCGATGCGGGCCGGATTCGACAAAATGCCGCCGTCGTAGTCGATATCCAGGCCGCGCCACAGGACGAACGCGTCGCGAAAATCCATCCGCGGCCACCAGGACTCCTGGCAGGTCGGCAGGTCTGGGCAGGCCGCCGCGGCATAGTTCGTGCTCGTCCAGCCTCCGAGGGCGATCTGCAGGGCCAAAATGGCGAGGCAGATGAGCGCGAACTTGCGCAGTGAGCGCTCCCGATGCCCAAGCTCCGGCCCGCTCGGTTCGAGCGACAGCCACCAGAGGATCGACAAGGTCGTCAGTCCGCCGAGCAGATGGCTGGTGACGATCAGCGGCTTCAGCAACATCGTCACCGTCAAGGCGCCGAGTGCGCCCTGGGCGCAGACCACGATGAACAACAGCACCGCTGCGCCGAGTGGTTGGCCGCGGGTACGGCGGTTCGCGATCGCCCAGGAGAGCAGTGCGAGGATGACGAGGCCGAGCGTCGTCGCGAAATACCGGTGGATCATCTCGTGCAGAGCCTTGTGAAATCCGTGGCCGGCCTGCGGGAAGACATGGCCATAACAGCCGGGCCAATCGGGGCAACCGAGGCCGGCGTCCGTGAGCCGCACCCAGGCGCCGAGCACGATCACGATCGAGGCCAACAGCGCGCCGGCGAGCGCGAGCCGACGGAACCAAAATAAGCGTCGTTGCGGAGTCATGCCGTTCATCCGATATTGGAAAGTTGCAGCAGGCGTTGCATATCTTCGAGCATCCCTTTCGGCTTGGCGTTCGGTGCGTAGGTCATCATCAGGTTGCCGTGCGGATCAATGACGTAGACACGGCCGGTCCCCCGGGGCTTGGCTCCACTGACGCCGGGCAGCATCCGCAGCAGCGGCGTGGCGGCGGCGGTCGCGCGCACGGTGATCAAGTCCGGATGCTCGCGCCGTAGGAAGGCCGCATCGCAACACGCCCCGGTCGCCATGAAGACTCGCTGCACGCGGTCCATGTTCTTGTCGAGCGCGGTGCGTACCTGACGCGTCTCGTAGAGCGCCGCACGGCAACGCTCTCCGCAAACACCGGAGCCGACATACAGGAAGGTCCACTTGTGCAGCAAAAAGTTCGGCTGCGTGTCGCCGGCCTCGAACCGCGGCAGCGCGAGCTCAGGCAGCGGCCGCGGCGGCTGCACGAGTGCGCCATGATTCACGGTCTCGCCGGGACGCAATCCCGGGTGCCCGTAGTACAGATAAACGGCGAGGCTGAGGGGCACGAGGAATATCGCCGCGATTCCGAGCAGGACGCGGCGCTGCCGTCGAACTTCCGTGGCGGCACGCTCAGGCATCTGCTTTGTTCTCCCCGCCACCGACGCGGCGCAGGTTGGTCGCCACGTAAATCACCAACAGCGTCAGCGCCAGCAGGTACCACTGGATCGCGTAGGCGGTGTGACGCATCGGCGGGAAGCCGGGCGGCGTCCAGTGACGTGCATAGCCATCGGCTTGATCCGGATCGAGCAGCACCTGCGGCGCCGCGTTCGCCCAATCCCCTATGTGCAGCAGTTTCGCGATGTCGGCAAGACGTGGATAGACGGCGATGACCGGATACGGCGGCTTGAGCGGTGCGCCGCCGCTCAAGCGAATTCCGGGTCGTGGCAATTCGTCCGCCCGTCCGCGAATCGTTCGCGGCGCTTCGGAGACCGGAATCGACGGCTTCTGCACGGCGCCCGGATTCGAGGGTATCCAGCCGCGATCGACCAGGATCCAGCCTCCGCCGTCGAATTCGAACGGCGTCAGCACGTAATAGCCGTTGTCGCCGTCGGGCCCCTCCATGCCGTCGATGAGAATCTGGTGCGCGGAGTCATAGTGGCCGGACATCTGCAGGTGTCGGAACAGCTTGACCCGCGGGGTGGCGGCGTCGATCACCAGCGGCGTGTCGGCGCCCGCCGCGAAATCGTTCCAGACCTTCTGGGTCTCGGCCGCCCGGCGCACCTGCCAGCGGCCGAGCGCGATCAGCGCCGCCATCACCAGGATGGTGAGTATCGTCGTCAGCGCACGGGGCGCGAATTCACGGGCTCCAATCCTGATAGGCACGATATAATCCTTAGCTCCAATAATCGCCGAAGAGGCGCGTCCATGCCATTCAAAATTCTCGTGATCGTGGTGCTCGGCCTGATCCTCGCGAGCTTGGGCAGGGCCCTCTTTCACCTGTCGCGCAGGAAACCGGAAGATGGCGACAAGATGGTCAAGGCGCTCGCGTGGCGCGTCGGCTTGTCGGTGTCGCTGTTCCTGTTGTTGATCCTCGCCTACTACCTAGGCTGGATCCACCCGCCCTCCGGTTGACGGGCTGCCGGCTGCGGGCCTTGCCGCTCAGAGCCAGTATACGAAGATGAACAGGCCCAGCCAGACCACGTCGACGAAATGCCAGTACCACGCAATGGCTTCGAAGCCGAAATGTCGTTGCGGCGTGAAATGCCCCCTCAACACCCGTATCCAGATCACGAACAGCATGATCGCGCCGATCGTGACATGCAGTCCGTGAAAGCCGGTCAGCATGAAGAAGGTCGAACCGTAGATGCCGGTGCCGAGTTGCAGACCGAGTCGGGTGTAGGCTTCGTGGTACTCGGTGGCTTGCAGGGCGACGAACGTGAAGCCGAGCAGGAACGTGGCGGCAAGGAACCAGGCGAGGCGCCTGCGATAACCGCGCAGCAAGGCGTGGTGCGCTATCGTGATCGTTATACCGGAGGTCAATAGGATCGCCGTGTTCAGTGCGGGGAGCCCGAGCGCCGGCACCGCCTGAAACGAGCCGTTCGCGCGCGGGCCGATGGCGGCGGGCCCGTTGGTGGGCCAAGTGCCGTGGTAGTTGCTCCAGAGCAGGATGTTGGTCAGCAGTTTCGTGCCCCCACCGCTCAGCCAGGGCATCACCAAGGCGCGCGCGTAGAAGAGCGCACCGAAAAAGGCGGCGAAGAACATCACTTCGGAGAAGATGAACCACATCATCCCCAGGCGGAAGGAGCGGTCAACGGTCATGTTGTACATGCCGCTCTCGTTTTCCTTGATGACGGTGCCGAACCAGAAGATGAACAATCCGGCGAGCATCGCGAAACCCGGCAAAAGCGACCACACCGGCAGCCAGCCGTCGAGAGTCGCGACTGCGCCCGCCATGATGGTGAAGAGCGTCACCGATCCGTAGATCGGCCACGGGCTCGAGTGCGGGACGTAGTATTGATCGGCATTCGGAGCATGCACTTGCGCCATACGTTTCGCTCTCCCGGCGGTTTGACGGCCTTAGTTTAAACGAGGTCGCTCATCGGCGCGCGGTCGATTCGGGCGCGTCGTAGAACGTGTAGGACATGCTGAGCCGGTCGATGTCGGCCGGCAACGAGCGGTCGACCAGGAAGCGGACCGGCATCCACCGAGCCTCGCCGGCGGCGAAGGACTGCGGCTGGAAACAGAAACAGTTGCTTTCGCGCAGATATTGCCAGGCCTCTTCGGGCTGCAGACTCGGTACCGCCCGCACCTGCTCCGGCCCGTCGGTGAGGTTGTGCGCGTAGAAGGCCGTCTGGTAGATCCGGCCCGGTTGCACCTGCATTTCCGTCACCTGCGGTCGGTACTCGAAGGTGCCGACCGAGTCCGCGTAGCCGACGAATTGCACGGTGACCAACCGTTTCGCGGCGACTTGTGCGCGCAGCGTCTGCGGCCCGGCGCGCGCCTCGGCATTGCCGATGCCCGCATACTTCGAAAACACCCGGTACAGCGGAATCAGCCCCCAGCCGAGCACGGCGCTTGCCGCCACGATGGCGAGCAGCGTCCCGACCAGCTTGCGGTTCGAGTGCCGATCCGCGGCCAATGGAGACTGCGCAGGCCGCATTTCTAGCGGTAGTGTCGATACAGTTTCATCGCGATGTAGCCGAAATAGACCAGCATCGCGACCGCCGCCAGCACGAGCGCGCTATGGCGGACGCGCCGGTCTTGATCGGGGGAACGCACCACTTCAGTCGATCTCCGGCGCCGTCGTGAAACTGTGATACGGGGCTGGCGACGGTATCGTCCATTCCAGACCGGTCGGCGCCGCATCGTCCCAAACGCGGGCGGTGGCCTTCTTGCCGCCGCGCACGCACTGGATGATCGCGATCGCGAACAGAATTTGCGTCAGTCCGAAGCCGAATCCACCGATCGAGGAAACCATGTTCCAGTCGGTGAACTGCACCGCATAATCCGGTATGCGGCGCGGCATGCCGGCGAGTCCCAGGAAGTGTTGCGGAAAGAACAGCACATTCACGAAGATCGTCGACAGCCAGAAGTGCGTCTTCGCGAGCGTCATGTTGTACATGTTGCCGGTCCATTTCGGCAGCCAATAATAGATCCCGCCCATGATCGCGAACACCGCGCCAGGCACCAGCACGTAATGGAAGTGCGCGACCACGAAGTAGGTCTGGTTGTACTGGAAATCGGCCGGGACCATCGCGAGCATGATGCCGGAGAAGCCGCCGATCGAGAACATGAACAGGAAGCCGATCGCGAACAGCATCGGCGGCTCGAAGGACAGCGAACCGCGCCACATCGTCGCCGTCCAGTTGAACACCTTCACACCGGTCGGTACGGCGATCAGCATCGTCGACAGCATGAAGAACATCTCCGCCGCCATCGGCATGCCGTCGACGAACATGTGGTGGCCCCAGACGATGAACGACAGAAAGGCGATCGAGGCCGTCGCATAGATCATCGAGTTCCGGCCGAACAGCGGCTTGCGCGAGAAGGTCGGAATGATCTCGCTGATGATCCCGAAGGCCGGCAGGATCATGATGTAGACCTCGGGATGACCGAAGAACCAGAAGATGTGCTCGTACATCATCGGATCACCGCCGCCGGCCGCATTGAAGAAACTCGTGTGAAAGAAGTGGTCTGTGAGCAGCATCGTCACCGCAGCGGCGAGCACCGGCATGACCGCGATCAGCAGATAGGCGGTGATCAGCCAGGTCCAGACGAACAAGGGCATCTTCAGCAGCGTCATGCCCGGCGCGCGCATGTTCAGGATCGTGACGATCACGTTGATGGCGCCCATGATCGAGGAGATGCCCATCAAGTGGATCGCGAAGATCAGCATCGGAAAGCTGTCGCCGAATTGCAGCGTGAGCGGCGGATACATCGTCCAGCCGCCTGCGGGCGCGCCGCCCGGCACGAAGAACGTCGACAACAGGAGCGTGAACGCGAACGGCAGCAGCCAGAAGCTGAAGTTGTTCATGCGCGGCAGAGCCATGTCGGGCGCGCCAACCTGCAGGGGGATCATCCAGTTCGCGAGGCCGACGAACGCCGGCATCACGGCGCCGAAGATCATCACCAGCGCGTGCATCGTCGTCAGCTGATTGAAGAAACCTGGATCGACGAATTGCATGCCCGGTTCGAACAACTCGGCGCGGATGACCATGGCCATCGAGCCGCCGACGAAGAACATGATCAGGCTGAATACCAGGTACATCGTGCCGATGTCCTTGTGATTCGTCGCGAACAGCCAGCGCTTGATGCCGGTGGCCGGTCCATCGTGCGCCAGGGTGTGGTCGTGGGCGGCGTGCACGTCGTGGGCGGTATCGATTGCATGGGCCATGTTGGGTGGGCTCTCTTGGTAAAGTTCGGTGTTCAATCCAATACCCGCGCCATCAGCGGCCGCGTCGCTCGGTGGACGGTGGCCTCGATGGCGCGCCCCGCCGCGCCGGCTTTCGCAACCGGCGCATTGTTCGGGGCTGCCGCCGCTGCGGACGCGGCCGCGGCCTGCTTCAATGCCGCTTTCTGTTGGGCAACCCACTTGTCGAAGTCCGCCGGCGTCTTCACGTCGACGACGATCGGCATGAAGGCGTGGCCGCGACCGCAGAGCGCGGCACACTGGCCGCGATAGACGCCTTCCTTGCCGGGCAGGACCTTGATCCACAACTCATTGATGAACCCGGGGATCGCCGAGCGCTTGGCGCCGAAATCCGGCACCCACCACGCATGGATCACGTCGGCCGATGTCAGCAGCAGGCGCACCTTCACGCCGCTCGGGATCACGAGCGGGTGGTCGACCGACAACAGGTAGTGCGGCACGGTGCGCGGATCGATGCCCGAGTGCAGTTGGCTCGCGAAGTTCGAGCTCTGCGACAGCGTCGAGAAGAAGCTGATCCCGGAGGCCTTGCCAAGGTAGGTGTATTGCCATTTCCACTGGTAGCCGGTGACCCGGATGGTCAGGCCTGCGCCGCGCATGTCTTCGATCTGCAGGATGCCCTTGGCGGCGGGAATCGCGATGGCGATGAGGATCAAGACCGGGATGACGGTCCAGATGATCTCCGCCTTGGTGCTATGGGTCATGTTGATGTCCGGCACCGCACCCTTCGAATGCCTGAATCGGATCATCGCGACGATCATCACGCCGAAAACGATCGCCGCGATTGCCACGCAGACCCACAGGACTTCCATGTGCAGATCGTAGATGCTGTGGCTGAGCACCGTGACGCCGACCGGCATGTTCATCGCGGGCCAGCTGCCGGCTCCCGCGGTGCCGGCACCGAGCAAGCCGGCCAGGATGCCGAGCACCCGGCCGAAGCTCATGGCTCGCGAGTGGGCCGGGCGAAGGTCATTCGCGGTCAACCTGTTCACATTCATCGCAACGAATCCCCCAGAGTGTTGTCATTATCCAGCGGTGGCGATTCATTCATGCCGCCAACCAAGGCCCGCAAACGCGCCGCCAATCGGCGCCGCTCATCCTCCATGAGGAATTTGCCGATTTCCAGCGCACGCCCGCGGCTCTCGATCGTCAGCCGACTGGGGTGCAGCGGTGATTGCGGTATCCGGAGTCTAACCGTCGTCCAGTGTCGCGCAAACACTTCTTTGGCGTCGCCGTGGCGTGTGCGGGTCACGAGGCTGATCCAGGAGTCCGTTACCTGCAGCGTTTGCGTATGGAATCGGTGGCCCATCGAGGTGCGCAGCGCCAGACCGAGGGCGGCCATCTCGAGCATCCAATAGGCGAGCACAGGCCAGAGACCGCGCCACGCACACAGCAACGTCAACGGCAGGGAAAAGGCGACGCTCGAGGCCATGCAGGCCCACGCGCCCGCCGTACTCAGGGAACCATTCGGCGCAAGCTCGATGCGTTGTTCCATGAGGCTCCGGATGACGGGCACTTCCACGGCGGCACGATCTTACTACGGTTGCAGACCTCAGGGCGGCAGGATCAAGCGCTCCCCCAGGGCGCGCGCGACCGCCCTGTCATCGTCGGCTGGCAGGAAGGGCAGCACGGCGAGGCATGGTGCGTCGAGCCGCGTCCGCAGGGTGGAGATGTTCTCCTGCAGGCGTTCGTATTGAGAATCAATCGTATTGGCAACCCAGCCCAGCAATCTTAGCCCGCGCCGCTCGATCGATTCGGCGCTCAACAGGGCATGGTTCAGGCATCCGAGCCGCAGGCCGACGACCAAAACCACCTCCAGACCCCAATCCGCGGCGAGGTCGGCGAAGCCGCGCTCGGCATCGATCGGCGCGAGCCAGCCGCCCGCGCCTTCGACGATCGTGACGTCGCTGCGCACGCCGAGGCGCAGGTAGGCTCGCTTGAGCGTGTCGAAATCCACCGTCGTGCCCGCCTCGGCCGCCGCGATGTGGGGTGCGATCGCCGGTTCGAAGGCGTATGGATTGACTTCCGAATACGTTGCCCGCACGTTCATGGCCCGGTGTAATGCGAGTGCGTCGTCGTTGCGCAGCCCGGCCGCCGTACGGGCGCTGCCGGTCGCGACCGGCTTCATTGCCGCCACGCGCAGGCCGCGCGCGGCGTAGGCCCGGCAAAGGCCGGCTGCGACCCGCGTCTTGCCGACGCCGGTGTCGGTGCCGGTCACGAAGATCCCCCAGGGCTTCATCGCCGCGCACGCAGCTGGCGTCTGAACTCATCGATCGCGATGCTCGTATCAGCGTTGCGCGGCGGCGTAGTGGCGTTCGATGCCGGCGCCACCCCCCAGGCGTGCCCGAACACGACCTCGCAGGTGGCCGGCAGGCGCTCATCGCGGCGGAATTTTTCATAGGCCGAACGCATCGCGCGCAGCCGCCCCTTGCCGGTCAAACTGCGTGTGCGTCCCGCGAGCACGTTGCTCGCGCCGCAGGCCTGCAGATCGCCCATGAGGCCGCCCACGTCCGCGTAACTCACGGTGTAGCGCTCTACATCGAGCACCGGCTGCGCGAAGCCGGCACGCACCAGCGCGTCGCCGAGGTCGTGCATGTCGAAAAATTGCATCACATGGACTTGCGCGTCCGCGCTCGACCAGGCCGCGCGCAGTTCGTGCAGCGTGTCCGGTCCGAAGCTCGTGAAGCTGAAAAGGCCTCCGGGCGCCAGCACCCGTCGCGCCTCGGCGAGCGCGGCATCCGGTTCGCACCAAGGCAGCGCCAGATTGCTGTACAGCAAGTCGACGCTCGCGTCCGCGAATGGCAGGCGCGCCAGATCGCCGCAGACCCGATCGAATCGGCGCCACCAGGATTGTTGGCGCCGCGAGGCACGCAACATGCCCAGAGCGATGTCCACGGCGAGCACTCGTGCGCGTGGGTAGCGTCGGCGCAGCGCCCGACTCGCGTGGCCGGTGCCGGCGCCGGCGTCGACGACGAGCCGCGGCGAAAGCGTGACGACGTCCAGCCGCCTCAGCAGTTCCTCTCGCACCTCGGCCTGCAGTATGGCCGCGCCATCGTAGCTCGGTGCCGCCAGGTCGAACGCCCGTCGCAGCGCCATCCGCTCGCAGCTGTACGCAGCCGTCTCGCGGCTCAGTGGCATCGTGTGCCTCGCCTCAGGCCGACGCGGCGAGAGACTCGGCTGCGGCGGCTGCGGGTTCGGCGAGGAGGTTCAGGCGCTCGAACAGCCGCGCGTCATGGGCACAGTCCGGGTTGCCGGTCGTGAGCAGTTTCTCGCCGTAAAAAATCGAGTTTGCGCCCGCGAGAAAGCATAGCGCCTGCAACTCATCGCTCATCTCGGCCCGGCCGGCCGACAGGCGGACGTGGGAGCGCGGCATCAGGATCCGTGCCACGGCGATGGTGCGCACATAATCGAACGGATCGATCGGCGGGGCGTCTGCGAGCGGCGTACCCGGCACCCGCACCAGGCGGTTGATCGGCACGCTCTGCGGGTGCTCCGGCAGGGTCGCGAGCGCGTGCAGCATCGCCGCACGATCCTCAGCGGCCTCGCCCATGCCGACGATGCCTCCACAGCAGACGTGCATGCCCGCGGCGCGCACCTCCCTCAGGGTGTCGAGCCGGTCCTCGAAGGTGCGGGTCGTGATGACCTTGCGATAATACTCGGGCGAGGTGTCGATATTGTGGTTGTAGTAATCCAGCCCCGCGGCCTTGAGCTCACGTGCCTGCTCGGCGCTCAACATGCCGAGTGTTGCACAGGTCTCGAGTCCCATTTGCTTGACGGCGCTGATCATCGCGATCACTTTGCGCAGATCCTTCGGCTTCGGCGAGCGGTAGGCGGCGCCCATGCAGAATCGCGTCGCGCCGGCGTTCCTCGCCGCCTGCGCGCGCGCCACGACCGCATCGACCTCGAGCAACTCCTCGGGCGCCAGGCCCGTGTCGTGGCGTACGCTCTGCGGGCAGTAACCGCAATCCTCCGGGCAGGCGCCGGTCTTGATGCTGAGCAGGGTGCTGATCTGGACGGTGTTCGGCGCGTGATGGCGCCGGTGAACCTGTTGGGCATCGAGCAGCAGGTCCATGAAGGGGCGCGCAAACAAGGAGCGCACTTCTTCGATCGTCCAATCGGTTTTCGTCGTCATTCGGTCCCTTGCCGTGTGTTCGTCGCGGCCCGGCCGCTCCATCCCTGAAGTATTCGGCTGCCGCCACCGCCAGTCAACTCGCGAGGCATGTGTCGGTTGACGAGTGCCGCCTGACCCGTTCAGCGGAACTGGTAATTCAGCAGGATGCCGATGAACACGCTCATGCCGACGTAGTGGTTGTTCAGGAACGCTCGAAAGCAGGCGCCGGGTTCCCGATGGCGGATCAGCCACAGTTGTCTTACGAAAAATGCCCCCGCCGCAACGAGACCCGCCCAGTACCAAGGACCGAATCGGCTTTGCCGGCCGACGAACACGAGCGCGAGCAGCGTCATGCCCTGCAACGCCGCGATGATGTGTCGATCCGAGTCCCCGAACAGGATCGCGGTCGAACGCACGCCGATCTTCAGATCATCGTCGCGATCGACCATCGCATAGATCGTGTCGTAGACGGTGACCCAGAGCAGGTTCGCGAGGAACAGCAGCCAGGCGATTCGCGGCAGACGGCCTTGCTGGGCGGCGAACGCCATGGGTATTCCCCAGCCGAATGACAAACCGAGATACAACTGCGGCACCGACAGGAAGCGTTTGATGAACGGGTAGGTGAGGGCGAGAAACGCGCCGGCGAGCGCCAGCAACAACGCCTTTCGCTCGAGTCGTAGTGCGAGGGTGAGCGCGACCAGGCAGAGGATCGCGAACAGCACCAGCGCTTCCTGCCTGGATACGCGGCCGGCGGCGAGCGGCCGGTCCTTCGTGCGCGCGACGTGAGGATCGAAATCGCGATCGGCGTAGTCGTTGATCACGCAGCCGGCCGAGCGCATCACGAGCACACCGATCACGAAGATCGCAAAGATCGACTCCCGCGGCTTGCCGTCGCCCGCGATCCACAGCGCCCACAACGTCGGCCAAAGGAGCAGATAGGTGCCGATCGGCCGGTCCAGCCGCATCAGCCGACCGTAGTCGAGCAGCGTCGCGCCTATGCGCGGCAGCGCCTGGGTCGTCCACGGGTGAAAGCGGACCCGACAGGCGAGCCAGCGCCAACGCGCGAGCAAGCGCTGCGCCAAATCATCGCCCGATTGTGGCGGTCGCACGTGCCTTGCCCGTTACGCGCCGACAGCGCGGCGACCGGCACCCGCCTTCGGGTGCCACGCGCGAAGGCCGGGTTGTACTGCGCTTGCAAGCCTCATCGGCTCATTCTACCCGACCCGCCCGTAACGCTCGGCGCCGCCGATCCAGCGGGCGAGCAGCGGCGCGACGCGTTCCGGCCAGTCCGCGAGCAGCAGCTCCGCGGCCTTTTGCACCCGCGGCAACATATCCGCATCACGTGCGAGGTCCGCGATGCGCATCTGCGCGAGTCCGGTCTGGCGGGTCCCGAGAAGTTCCCCCGGGCCCCGTAGCTGCAGATCGCGGCGCGCCACCTCGAAACCGTCGTTGGTGGCACGCAACACTGCAAGGCGCTCGCGGGCGAGCGCCGTGAGCGGCGCCCGGTAGATCAGCACGCAACTGCTGGCGTGGCTGCCGCGCCCCACCCGCCCGCGCAATTGATGCAGTTGCGCGAGTCCCATCCGCTCGGCGTTCTCGATCACCATCAAGGTTGCATTCGGCACGTCGACGCCGACCTCGATCACGGTGGTCGCGACCAACAATTGGATGTGACCTGCCTTGAACTGCTTCATGCCGTCTTCCTTCGCCGTTGCCGGCATGCGTCCGTGCACGAGGCCGACGCGTATCCCGGGCAGCGCCTGCGCAAGGGCCGCCGCGGTTTCTTCCGCGGCCTGAAACGGCAAATCGGCGGACTCATCGATCAACGGGCAGACCCAGTAGGCCTGGCGACCCTCGAGACAGGCGCTGCGGATCGCCTGCACCACCTCGGCGCGGCGCGCCTCGGCGATCACGACGGTGCGGACCGGGGCTCGTCCAGGGGGCAGTTCGTCGATCACCGAGACGTCCAGATCGGCGTACGCGGTCATAGCGAGCGTGCGCGGGATCGGCGTTGCGGTGACGATCAATTGATGCGGACGGCGGTCGCCGATGGCGCCTTTCTCACGCAACGCGAGCCGCTGATGCACGCCAAAGCGATGCTGTTCGTCGACGATGACGAGCGCCAGGGACCGGAACTGCACACCCTCCTGGAAGAGCGCATGCGTACCGATCACGACCGAGGTTGCGCCGCTCTGCACACCGGCCAGCGTCTCGCGCCGCAGCTTGCTGCCCTGCCGGCCGGCGAGCAGTGCGACGCCGGCGCCGAGCGGCGCGAACCATTGCCGGAAATTCTGCGCATGCTGCTCGGCGAGCAGCTCGGTCGGCGCCATCAGCGCCACCTGCGCACCTGCATCGAGCGCGCCGCAGGCGGCGAGCGCGCAGACCAGTGTCTTGCCGCATCCCACGTCCCCCTGGATCATGCGCAACATCGGGGTCGCCCGCGCGAGGTCGGCTTCTATCTGCGCGAGCACCCGTCGTTGGGCGCCCGTCATCGCGAAAGGCAGGCCCGCGAGCAGCCGCTCCTTCAGCCCGCCCGGCGTGTTTAGCGGCCAGCCCGGCTCGAGCTGGACGCGCTGGCGCAGCAGTTTCAACGACAGGTGATGAGCGAGCAGTTCCTCGAAGGCCAACCGCCGCTGCGCGGGGTGGCGCCGCTCGAGCAGGGCGTCGATGGGGGCGTGCGGCGGCGGTCGATGCAGGAATCGCAGGGCCTCGTGCAGCGCCGGCATCGACTCCGGCGCCAGCAGTTCAGGCGGCAGGCAGTCATCGAGGTCGCGACTGTCGAGGCGGTCGAGCGCCGCGCCGACCAGTTGGCGCAGGCGCCCTTGCGTCAGGCCTTCGGTCGAGGGGTACACCGGGGTCAGATGGTCGATCGGTGCGGCGTTCGCGTCCGGGTCCACGCGGCGGTATTCCGGGTGGACGAACTCGAGCCCCGCCGCGCCGCGGCGCGCCTCCCCGAAGCAGCGCACACGGATGCCGCGTGCGAGTCCGCGCTGCTGCTCGGCGCTGAAATGGAAGAAACGCAGGGTCAGCGCGCCCGATCCATCCGCAATCCGGCATAGGAGTTGCCGGCGTCCCCGAAACGTCACTTCGCTCAGCTGCACCTCGCCTTCCACCGCGGCCCGCTGGCCGACGCGCAGCTCGCCGAGCATCACGGTGCGGGTGCGGTCCTCGTAGCGAAGCGGCAGCAGGAACAACAGGTCCTGGATCGATTCGACGCCCAGCGCGTGCAAACGCTTGGCGAGCGCCTCGCCGACGCCGCGCAACGCGGTGACCGGCGTGAGCTTCGTCACAGGGCGACGATGCACTCCGCTTCGATCAGCGCCTCGCGCGGCAGGGCGGCGACACCGACGGCGGCACGCGCCGGATACGGCTGTGCGAAGTACTCGGCCATGATCTTGTTGACCAGCGCGAAGTGCGTGAGATCGAGCAGGTAGAGGTTCAGCTTGACCACGTCGTCGAGGCCCGCCCCGGCGGCATTCACGATCGCCCGCAGGTTGTCGAAAACCCGGCGGGTTTGCGCCTCGATGCCGCCAGCGACGAGCGTCATCGTCGCCGGATCGAGCGGGATCTGCCCGGAGACCCAGATCGTGTTGCCGACCCGCACGGCCTGCGAATAGGTGCCGATCGCGGCAGGCGCATCGTTCGTCGAGATGATCAGCTTGCTCATGGTTCCTCGAGGTTCTCCTGTCATGCCAGCGTGCGGTGCACGCGCTGTACGTCCGGCATCCGCCGGATCGTCTTGATTACGTGCGCCAGGTGCTTGCGGTCGCGCACTTGCAGTTCGAACGTAAGCGCCGAGGTCGCGGCGTCGCGCTCCTCGAGGATCACGTGATCGATATTCGTTTCGGTGCCCGCGATGTTCGAAGCGACCGCCGCCAGCACGCCGACGCGATTGCTGATCTCCAGCTGGATTTCGGAGCTGAACAGCCGGCTGCGGCCCGGTTCCCAGGCGACCGGCAGCCACTTGTCCGGTTGCTTCCGATACTCGGACAGGTTACCGCAATTCTGGCGGTGGATCACGAGCCCACGGCCGGTGCTCAGGTAGGCCATGATCGGGTCGTTCGGGATCGGAAAGCAGCAACGCGCGTACGTCACCAGCAAGCCTTCGGTGCCGGCGATCATCAGCGGCCCGAGGTTGCCGGATGGATGTTCGCCACCGCCCGGATGCAGCAGACGCGCGACCAGCGGGGCAAGCCGCTCGCCGAGGCCTATCTTCTCGTACAGCTCGTCGGCGTCCTTCAAGCCGAGTTCCTTGACCGCGGCGTCCAGCACGGACGGGGAGAGCTTCTTCAGCGTCAGCGAGAACTCCTCGAGCGAGAGATTCAGCAGGCGCCGCCCGAGTTCGATGGCGTCGCCGTGCTTCAGATTCTTCAGGTATTGGCGTATCGCGGCGCGCGCCTTGGCAGTGACGAGGAAGCTCGACCACGCGGGGTTCGGCGTTGCGCCCTTCGCGGTGATGATCTCCACCGTCTGGCCGTTGCGCAGCGGCGTGCGCAATGGCACCAGGCGGCGGTCCACCTTGGCGGCGACGCAACGGTTGCCGACGTCCGTGTGAATCGCGTAGGCGAAGTCGACCGCGGTTGCGCCGGATGGCAGTCTCAGGATCTTGCCCTTCGGGGTGAACACATAGACTTTGTCCGGGAACAGGTCGACCTTGACGCTTTCGAGGAACTCCTCGGAACTGCCGCCTTCCTGGATCTGTACGAGGCCGGCGAGCCACTCTCGTGCCCGATCGTGCTCGATGCCGCCGAAGACGTCGCCACCGGACTTGTATTTCCAGTGCGCCGCGATCCCCGATTCGGCGACGCGGTGCATCTGCTCGGAGCGAATCTGCACCTCGATCGGCACGCCATTCGGCCCGAACAGCGTCGTGTGCAGCGATTGGTAGCCATTGACGCGCGGAATCGCGATGTAGTCCTTGAAGCGTCCCGGCATGGGCTTGTAGAGGCCGTGGACGAGCCCGAGCGTGCGGTAGCAGGTGTCGGCCGAGTCGACGACGATGCGAAATCCATAGACGTCGACGATTTCGCTGAGCGATATGCCCTTGCTGTGCATCTTCTTGTAGATGCTGTAGAGGTGCTTCTCGCGGCCCTCGACGCCGCCGACGATGGCCGCCTTCGTGAGCGAATCCTTCAGCGCCTGCGAGATCTTGCCGATGAATTCCTTCTGGTTGCCGCGCGCCCGCTTGACTTCTTTTTCCAGCACCTTGTAGCGTTGCGGATAGAGGGCCCTGAAGCCTAAGTCCTCGAGATCGAGCTTCACCGCGTAGAGTCCGAGGCGTTCGGCGATAGGTGCGTAGATATCCAGGGTTTCCCGCGCGATCCGGCGGCGCTTCACCGGCGGCATCACGCCAAGCGTGCGCATGTTGTGCATGCGATCGGCGAGTTTGACCAGGATTACGCGGATGTCGCGCACCATCGCGAGCAGCATCTTGCGGAAGCTCTCGGCCTGCGCCTCCTCGCGGTTCTTGAACTGGATCTGGTCGAGCTTGCTGACGCCATCGACGAGCTCGGCGACCACCTGGCCGAAGACCGCGACGATTTCCGCCTTCGCGGTCGGCGTGTCCTCCATAACGTCATGCAGAATGGCGGCGACCAGGGTGTCGCCATCGAGCCGCAGGTCGGCGAGTATTCCGGCGACCGCCACGGGGTGGGTGATGTACGGCTCGCCTGAGACGCGGGTCTGTCCCTGATGCCGTTCGGCGCCGAATTCGTAGGCCTCGCGAACCCGATCGATCTGGGCAGGCGGCAGGTAGGCCTCCAGCTTGTCCAAAAGCTGGGCGATCCCGGTCGAGCGTTTTACTCCGGGCAGCAATCCGAGTATCGAGGACGCATAGTCCATCGGACCCTTGAGGGAATTCTCCCTGCGCTCAATCGCCCAAGCCGAGTTGCGGCGCGCGGAAATCCGACGGCATGTCCAGCTCGCTCGTCGGCGCCGGTGCGGGCTCGTCCGGCTCCTCGAGCATCTGCATGGTCACGTTGCCGGCGGCGATTTCCCGCAGCGCAACCACGGTCGGCTTGTCGTTTTCCCAGGCGACCGTCGCTTCGGCACCGTTGGCAAGGCGTCGGGCGCGGCGTGCGGCGAGCAGCACCAGGTTGAAAAGATTCGGTTCGTTCTGCAAACAGTCTTCGACCGTGATGCGGGCCATGGGCGTCGTTCGTCCTTCAAAATTTGCCGAGGAGCGGCCGCGTAGGATACCAGATGAGGCCATGCCGCGGCGAGTGACGGGGGCCTCAGGCGCAGCCGGTGAGTTGCGCGGCGAGCTCGCGCACTTGCGTCCGTGCTGCGAGCAGCGACTCGCCCCGGTCCGCGACGATCCGTTCCAAATCCGCGAGCGCCTGCTCGAAGCGGTCATTGACGACGACGTAGTCGAATTCCTGCCAATGACTGATGTCGGCCACCGAGTCGCGCAGGCGCCGGCTGATGACGGCGTCCGAGTCGGTGCTGCGTCCGCGCAACCGGTCCTCGAGGGCGTTCAAGGACGGCGGTAGCACGAAGATGCTGCGTGCCTCCGGCAGGTGCGCCCGCACCTGCCGGGCGCCCTGCCAGTCGATTTCCAGCAGCAGGCGTTCGCCGCGCGCGAGCGCCTCGCGCACGGTCGAGAGGCTCGTGCCGTAGTAATTGTCGAAAACCTTCGCGTGTTCGAGAAACTCCCCGTGCGCGACCATCTCCAGGAAGCGCTCGGCGCCCACGAAGTGGTAATCGCGCGCCTCGAGCTCGTTCGCCCGCTGCTTGCGGGTCGTGTACGAGACCGAGAAGCGCAGCCGCGGGTCGCGCTGCATCAGCGCCTTGACCAGGCTGGTTTTGCCGGCACCCGAGGGTGCCGCAATCACGTAGAGGCGGCCACCGCCGCCGGGTTCGATGCCGTCGTTCATGCCGCGCTACTCGATGTTCTGCACCTG
>JABEVI010000303.1 GCA_013044085.1 Steroidobacteraceae bacterium | reverse complement strand
GTGTAGACATAGACGACGCCGAGGCGCATCAGCGCCGACATGCGCACGGCGTTGCGCGCGTAGTCGGAGAACGTCAGGAAGGTGCCGCCGTAGGGTATGAATCCGCCGTGCGCGGCGATGCCGTTCATGATCGCCGACATGCCGAACTCGCGCACGCCGTAGTGCAGGTAATCCCCGCCCGGCTGCGCAGCGTCGAGCGTGACCGAATCCTTGCGCAGCGTGCCGTTCGACGGCGTCAGGTCGGCCGAGCCGCCGATCAACTCCGGCAGCTGCGGGCCGAACGCATTGAGCGCGGCCTGCGAGCAGGCGCGCGTCGCCGGCGAGGCGGCATCCGCCTGGGCGTGCGCCACGAATTCATCGACCGCCGGCGCGAAGCTCTCCGGCAGCACGCCCGAGAGGCGCCGGCTGAGTTGCGCGGCGAGCGCCGGATGCTCGGCCTCGTAGGCGCTCCACTGCGCCCGCCAGTCCGACTCGGCGCGTGCGCCCTTGGCACGCATGTCCCAGGCGCCGCGAATATCCTCGGGAATCTCGAACGGCGGCGAGGTCCAGCCGAGGTTCGCGCGCGTCGCCGCGATCTCCTCGAGCCCGACCGGTTCGCCGTGCATCGCCGCGCTGCCCTGTTTGTGTGGCGCGCCCCAGCCGATCACCGTGCGACAACAGAGCAGCGACGGGCGGTCCTCGACCGCGCGCGCCGCGGCGAACGCCGCCGCGATCGCCGCCGCATCGTGACCGTCGACCGGCGTGATCACGTGCCAGCCATAGGCCTCGAAGCGCTTCGCGGTGTCGTCGGCGAACCAGCCGCGCACCTTGCCGTCGATCGAAATGCCGTTGTCATCGTAGACCAGGGTCAGCTTGCCGAGCTTCTGCGTGCCCGCGAACGACGCCGCTTCGTGCGAGATACCCTCCATCATGCAACCGTCGCCGCAAAACGCGTAGGTGCGATGATCGACGATCGCATGGCCGGGCCGGTTGAAGTGCGCGCCGAGCGTGCGTTCGGCGAGCGCCATGCCCACCGCATTCGCGAGCCCCTGGCCGAGCGGCCCGGTGGTCGTCTCCACGCCGAGCGCGACATCACGCTCCGGGTGCCCCGGGGTCTTCGAGTGGAACTGGCGAAAATTGCGCAAATCCTCCATCGACAGCGGGTAGCCGGTCAGATGCAGCACCGAGTAGAGCAGCATCGAGGCGTGGCCGTTCGACAGCACGAAACGATCGCGGTTCCACCAGCCCGGATTGCCGGGGTTGTAGCGCAGGACCTCCCGCCAGAGGACCTCGGCGATGTCGGCCATCCCCATCGGCGCCCCCGGATGCCCGGCTTTCGCCTTTTGAACCGCATCCATCGAGAGGAATCTGATCGCATTCGCAAGCTGTCGACGGGTCGGCATGACGCTCTTCTTGGGGGCTGCGGCTGGAATTGTCTTATTGTCCCCGATGCAACGGCCGCCAGCAACGCTTGCGTGGCCGGCGGCCCGCAAGGGGACATTCAGGGGTGAAACGCGACGTGCGTCGCCATTCTTGCGCGACAACCGGCCCGGTTGGCGGCCGATGGCGCAGCCTTGATGCAGTTCACCGTCGAGGCGGGCCGCTGCCGCTAGAATTCTCGATCATGCACATCCTGCAGATCACCGACCCGCACCTGCACGGCCGCGCCGACCGCCAAGTGCGCGGCGTAAGCACCGATACGAGCCTGCGCAGCGTGCTCGGCACCGCCCTCGCGCAGTTTCCCGACTACGAGGCGCTGCTCGTCACCGGCGACCTGGTCCAGGACGACAGCGGCGGTTATGCGCGCCTGCGCGGCATCTGTTCGAGCCTGCGCAAGCCGGTCCTCTGCATCCCCGGCAACCACGACGACCCGGCCACGATGGCGCGCGAACTGTGCGCCCAGCCCTTTCAAGTGTGCGGCGCCCGCGGCTTCGGCGCCTGGCGTGTCGTGATGCTCGATAGCTGCGATCCCGGCAAGGTCGGCGGCCGCATCGACGCCGCGGAACTCGCCCGCCTCGACGAGGAGCTCGAACGCTGCGACGGGCACGCGCTCGTCTGCCTGCACCATCACCCCGTCGCGATGAACAGCCGCTGGCTCGATGGCATCGGACTCGCGAACGCCGCCGAGTTCTGGCGCATCATCGATTCACACGCGAACGTGCGGGGCGTCTCCTGGGGTCACGTGCACCAGGCGTTCGACGGTCGGCGCGGCGGCGTGCGGCTGTTCGCGACGCCCTCGACCGGCGCCCAGTTCGCGCCCGGCAGCGAGCACTTCGCAGTGGACGGCCGCCCACCGGCGTTCCGCCACTACGAACTGCTCCCTGACGGACACATCCTCTCGCGGGTGCACTGGGTCGCCGCGCTGCCCTCGGTCAGCGCGGCGACGGGCTGAAGGCCCGTCCAGGGCAAGCACGGCCGCGGGCGGCCGCCATCCGTGCCTTCATCTTCGCGAGCCTCGCCTTCTGCACGGGCGTGAGCAGGGCATACAACCGCGAACGCGCCGCCGCGCGTCGCTCGATCGAACGGCTCAACAACGCACCGTTTTCCCGGCTGATTGAGGCGACTTGGGCCGCATAGTGCGGATCATCGGGCATCATGTGCTGCAACTGCCGGCTGTTCGCGCGCATCCTGACGTGCAATGCACGCAACTGTCGGTGTGCCTGCCGCAAAACCCCGCGCGCCGCGTGACGCTGCGATGCGGACAGGTGCAAAACGCGCATCCACATCCGCGGGCCCGGACGCCCACGCCACCCCCAGCGCGGCGGGTGACCCCAGCGCGGCGGGCCGCCCCAGCGCCGCGGACCGCCCCCGGCCCACCGATGCATGGCGCCTGGCGCGCAAGCACAGCCGCCGGCCGGCGCCGGCTGGCTGGCGCCAGCGGGCGCAACCTGAGAGGCCTGCGCCGCCCCGCACAGCGCGATCGCCGCGCTCGCGAGCAAGCCCGCCGTCAAACTCATTCTCGTCGTCTTCATGTGCAATCCTCCTGCGTGACACCGAACCCGTTGGGCAAAGTCTAGGCGGACGCCGCGCAAGCTTGTGTCATCGGCAAGGCAAGAGGGTGCAAAGTTCTGTGAATCCGTGCCGGCGGGACGCGCCGCCGGGCGCGCGGACTGCAAAGTAGTGTGAAGCCGCGCTCCGGCGGCTGCGGTGGCGCCGGAGTGTGCCAAAGTAGGCGTCATGAACACATCCCAGGGGACACCCGGCGAGATCAACCCGGCGCGTGAAGCGCGGGTGCTGCTCGTCGATGACGACCGCGAGCTGTGCCAGATGCTGACCGAATACCTGAGCGCCGAGCGCTTCGAGGTGACGAGCGCGCACGACGGCGGCGAGGCGCTGCGCACGCTGCGCGCCCGCGACTTCGAGATCATGATCCTCGACGTGATGCTGCCGAGCGTGAGCGGCTTCGACGTGCTGCGCGAGCTCGGCGCATCCCATCCGACGCCGATCCTGATGCTCACGGCGCGCGGCGATGACATCGATCGCATCGTCGGCCTCGAACTCGGCGCCGACGACTACCTCGGCAAGCCGTTCAATCCGCGCGAACTCGTCGCGCGCATCCGCGCGATCCTGCGCCGGGCCGGGGGCCGCGGCGCGCGCGGCGCAGCGCCGGAGCTGCTCGAGGTCGGCCCGATCGGGCTCAACGCCGGCACCCATCAGGTGCGTATCGCCGGCACGATCGTGCCGCTCACCGGCGCGGAATTTCGCGTCCTCGAGCTGCTGATGCGATCGCCGGGACAGGTCATCTCGCGCGAGTCGATGACCGAGCTCGCGCTCGGCCGCAAACTCGTGCCCTACGACCGCAGCATCGACACGCACATCAGCAACCTGCGGCGCAAGCTCGACCTGGAGAAGCTCGCCGGCCCCGAAATCAAGAACGTCCGTGGCTCTGGCTACATGTTGACGCCGGCCGATGCATAGCTTGTTCTTGCGCATCTTCCTGCTGTTCTGGCTGTCGATGGCGATCATCGCCGGCGGCAGCATCGCCGTCACCAACGCCATCGCCGCGCGCGAGTTCGAGTCACACGAGTGGCAGCGGCCGCCGGCGATCGCGCTCGATGCCTCGAAGGCGCTCGCCTACGGCGGCCTTGCCGGCTTGCGGCGCTGGCTCGGCGCCAATGAGCACCGCGTGCTCGGCCACGACATCTTCATCATCGGACCGAACGGTGCCGACATCCTCGGCCGCACGCTGAGCACGGCGGCCAAACGCCGCCTGCACTTCGGCCGGTGGCAGGCGCGCCTCGGTTTCGAACACCGGCGCTTCGGCACCGCGGCACCGCTCGATTTGCGCTCGATCAGACCCTGGTGGCAAATCGTCACGGCCGCCGGCGAGACCTACACGAT
>JABEVI010000084.1 GCA_013044085.1 Steroidobacteraceae bacterium | reverse complement strand
GCGACGATGCGCTCGGTACCCGATCTACGGTTGCCGGGCAGCGCCACGGTCCTCGATGCCCGCACGCTGCGTGCGGCAGGACAACAGCACTTCGAGGACGTGCTACCGCTCGTCCCGAACCTGAACTGGTCCGGCGACACGTCGCGCCCGCGCTATTTCCAGATCCGCGGAATCGGCGAGCTCGAACAATACCAGGGCGCGCCGAACCCGTCGGTCGGCTTCCTGATCGACGACGTCGATTTCAGCGGCCTGGGCAGCGCGGCGACGATGTTCGATATCGCCCGGGTGGAAGTGCTGCGCGGACCCCAGGCGACACTGTACGGGGCGAACGCGCTCGCCGGGCTGATCTACGTGCAGAGCGAGGCGCCGTCCGAGAAGTTCGGCGGCCGTGTCGAGCTCGATGCAGGCGACTATGGCATGCGCTCCTACGGTGGGGTGATCACCGGGCCGGTTGCGGGACTGCACTCGGCGTTTCGCCTCGCCGCGCAGCGCTACGTCAGCAACGGCTTCTACCGCAATGCTTACCTGGGCCGCAACAACACCAACAACCGCGATGAGACGACGGTGCGCGGACGTTGGCGCTACACGCCCGACAAGAAGCTGAAGGTCGACCTGACCGTCATGCACGTCGCCATCAACAACGGCTACGATGCATGGGCAATCGACAACTCGCGCACCACGCAGTCGGACCAGCCGGGCGAGGACGTGCAGCACTCCACCGGCATCTCGCTGCACGCGATCTACCGCGGTTGGCGCCGGACGACGCTCACCACGATCGCGACCTATGCGCGTTCGCTGATCGGCTATGGCTACGACGGTGACTGGGGAAACCCGCAACTCTGGGCGCCCTATACCTATCAATACAGCGAGTTCCAGGCGCGTGATCGCTCGACCCGCAGCCTCGAGCTGCGTCTCGCCTCGAACCGCAAACACGGATTGCGTTGGTTGGTCGGCGTCTATACGTTCGAGCTGCGCGAGGGGCTCACCGACACGAACCTCGGGATCTACGTCGATCCGATCGGCGGCTACTCATCGACGACCGACTCGGTGTTGACCAGCCGCTACCGCTCCCGCAACGGCGCGCTATACGGCGAACTCGACGGCGATCTGAGTCCGCGCGCCCGCTGGTCGATCGGCGTGCGCGGTGAGCGGCGCACGGCCCGCTACGCCGATCTGACGACGAATGTCGGCGCGCCGTCGACCAGCAACGCCTTCGATCCGGCCGACAACATGTGGGGCGGCCATGTTTCGATCGACTACGCGCTGAGCCGCGGCGAACATGTCTACGCGCTGGTGTCTCGCGGCTACAAGGCGGGCGGGTTCAATTTGAGCCAGGGCCTGCCGGCGAACGAGCTCAGCTTCGGCCCCGAGTCACTGCTGAACTACGAGATCGGTCACAAGCTCGAAACCGCCAACGGCAGGCTGCAGACCGACACCTCGCTCTTCTACATGCGCCGCTACTCGCCGCAGCTGAAGACCGGCACGCAGCTCGTGGCGAACGACCCGAACACCTTCGTTTTCTACACGGGCAATGCCCGCTCAGGCTATTCCTACGGCCTGGAAAGCAGTGTGCGCGCGCGCGCGACCCGCACCCTCACGCTCGGTGCCGCGCTCGGCTGGTTGCAGACCCAATACAGCGGTTTCGTTCAGAACGGCGTAGTTCTTCCTGCAAGGGCGCTGCCGCATGCACCCGACTGGCAGGCGGCTGTGAATGCCACCTGGCGCGATCCGCGTGGTCCGTATCTGCGGATCGATGTGACCGGCATGGGCGGCTTCTACTACGATCTGCCGCCGAATCCGACGCGTTCACGTCCTTACGGCCTCGCGAACATCAAGCTCGGCTGGTCCAATGCGCGCTACGACGTCAACCTCTGGGTCCGCAATCTGCTCGACAAGAATTACACCGTGCGCGGCTTCTATTTCGGCGATCAGCCGCCGAACTTCCCAAACACGCTGTACACACAGCTCGGCGATCCGCGCACCTGGGGCGTGCACCTCACCGTGCGCTACTAGCGCATCGACAGGCGCGTTGCCCGTTCACCCAGGCCGCGCGACTCGAGCCACCGACGGACACGGATCGCGTCGGCGACGCGGGTGTATCTGCCCCATGAATCGAGCAGCACGATCACGATCCTGCGACCGTCGATGACGGTCTCCATGACCAGGCAATGACCGGCGGCGTTGATGAACCCGGTCTTCTGCACGATGATCCTCCAGGCCCGGTCGGCGACGAGTCCGTCGGTGGTGCCGAATCGCACCATCCGGTGGCGCACCCGCACCTCATAGCGTCGCGCAGTCGAGAATTCCCGGATGATGGGATTGTGCGAGGCGGCGATCACCAGCTTCGCCAAATCTCCGGGGGTCGAGACATTGCGCCGGGTCAGTCCCGTCGGATCGGCGAAATGCGTGTGGAACATGCCGAGCGCCCTCGCCTTCGCATTCATCGCCCGGATCGCGGCGGCGAATCCTCCGGGGTAGTTGTCCGCCAGCGTGCGTGCAGCCCGGTTCTCCGAGGACATCAGGGCCAGATGCAGCAGATCGCGTCGCGTCAGCGTCGTACCGACCTTCAGGCGCGAGAACCAACCCTTGCCGTGTATCCGGTCCGACGGCTTGATCGTGATGCGTTGATCGAGAGGCTGCCGGGCGCCGAGCACGACCAGTGCGGTCATCAGTTTCGTGATCGACGCGATCGGCTGCACGGCCTCGGGCCGCTTCGCGTACAGCACCCGCGCATTGCGCGTCTCGATCACCAGCGCGGCGCTCGAGCGAACGCCCGGACCGCGAAAGACGTGGCGGTGAAGCGGTCGTGCAAGCAGCGGCGCGCAGAGCAGAAACGGCGCCAGCAAACTGCAAAGCACCGCTGCACCGAGTCGGCGGTTGTCATTGACTGCCATGGGGTTTCCTTTGTTCTATTGGCGCCAACTGTAACGCCTGGATCAGGATGCGCAAGAGCTTTGCGACGCAATTGACGGATTTTTATCAGCCACTCGCGGGTGACCCCGGGGCCCGGCGCAATTCCTTGTCGCGATACATCTGGTGCTCGGCGACGCTTTGCAGCTCACGCGGCTCGAAGGCGTCCGAGGGATAGATCGCCATGCCGATGGAAACGCTACAGCGAATCATTCGCGAACGTAGGTCGAGCGTCGTCTTGTAGACGCTGTTACGCATCCGGTTGGCGACCGCGGTGGCAACCTCGGCGGTCGCGGCCGGCAGCAGCACGGCGAATTCGTCGCCACCGCATCGGGCGGCGCGGTCGCTGCTGCGAATGCTGCGCTGAATGCAATTGGCCACCAGCGTGAGCGCCTTGTCTCCGGCGTCGCGGCCGAACTCCTCGTTGATTTTGTCGAGATGATTGATGTCGACGAAGAGCAGCGCATAGGGCTCGCGGCCGCGTTCACGGGACCGGTGTTCGCGCTGCCAAAGGTCGTTGAAGCTGCGCAGATTCAACAGGCCGGTCAGCGGATCCTCGTGAGCAAGGCTCTCGAGGCGTTGTCGCGCCTCGTTGATGTCGGCGGCGAGCGTCGCGGTCAGGTACCCCACCAGCAGCAGCGGTGCGAGTACGCCCACGGCGCGACCGGCCATGGCGAGCGACAGCAGGTCGAAGCCGGGGGTCGCCGCGGCGAGAAGCAGATAGCAAACGAACACCGCCCCAACCTGCAGCATCGTCACGAACCGCCCGAGGGTGAGCGCGCTCAACATGAGGGGCAGCAGGTACAGGTTGATCAGGGCGCTGTGCGCCCGGCCGGTGAACCAGAGCACACCGCTCACGAACACGACCATCGACCAGGACTCGGTCAGCAAGCGCACGCGGGTGCGACCCGGCAGGAAGCGGCGTGAGCGGAACGCGAGGATCAGTGCCGCAAACGCCGCCAGCAGCGCGAGGATCGGCCAAAGATGCGCGCTCAGAGCCCTCGACCAAACCAAAACCAGCGCGGCGAGTGCGAGACACAGAATCTCGATCGAGCGGATGCTGCGCATGCCGGCCTCAAGTCCGGGTCGCGGCCTGGCGGCGCAAGTGCTGCAGCGCGCGCCGCACTTCGGGGTCGGCCTTGATGCCGGCGACGCTGTCGGGGACTCCCACCGGGCCGTTCGCGGGCGGCTTGAGCACGATGTTCGGGACGAGGCCCTTGTGATTGATGGAGACGCCGGAGGGTGTGTAGTACAGCGAGGTCGTCAACTTCAACGCTCGCCCGCCTGGCAGCCTCATCACCGTTTGCACCGAACCCTTGCCGAAAGTCCGCTGGCCCATCAACGTCGCCCGATGATGATCCTTGAGGGCTCCGGCAACGATCTCCGCCGCGGAGGCCGAGCCGCCGTCGACCAACACGACGATCGGCGCGTTCGAGAGCTTGTCGCCCGGGGTCGCGTCCATCTCGAAATTCGCATCCGGCGTGCGTCCCCGCGCGGTGACGATGACGCCGCCGTCGAGGAAGTCGTCGGCGACCGAGACCGCGCCGTCGAGAACGCCGCCCGGATTATCGCGCAGGTCGAGGACGAGACCTCTCAGCGGCCCGCCATTGGCCTTGCGCAGGGACTCGATGGCCGCCTTCACATCGGCGCCGGTCTCCTCGCTGAACTGTGCGATGCGCAGGTAACCGAAGCCCGGCGCAAGCAGCAGCGAGCGGACGCTGCGCAAGTCGACTCGGCCGCGCTTGACCGTATATTGCACCGGCGTGTCGCTCGTGCCACGCAAAATGCCGATCCGCACCGTCGTGCCGGCCTTGCCGCGCATGCGGTCGATCGTTTCGGCGAGACTTGCGTTCGTGACCGGCACACCGTCGATCGTCGCGATCACGTCGCCCGGACGCAAGCCGGCCGCGGCGGCCGGTGAATTCGTGAATACCGAGACGATGATGACCTCTTCGTCCTGCATCGACACTTCCAGTCCGACGCCTGAGTATTCGCCGACGCTGTTGATCTTCAGTTGCGCGAAGGCGTTGCGGTCCAAGTACTCCGAATACGGGTCGAGCGAGGCGACCATGCCACGGATGGCCGCCTGCAGAAGTCGGTGGTCATCGACCGGTTCGACGTAGTTCTCCTTCACCCGTTCGAGCACGTCGGCGAGCATGCGGGCATCCCGCCACGGCAGATCCGCACCGAGCGGTGCCGGCTTGTCGGCAAGAACACCGCGCGCGGTG
>JABEVI010000302.1 GCA_013044085.1 Steroidobacteraceae bacterium | reverse complement strand
GCCGATATCGGCCAGCCGCGGACTGAACTGATAGCCGAGCAACCAAAAGAGGGCAAAGACCGCATCCGAATAGGACGCCGTATCGGTCATAATTTCGAGGGGTTCGAGCTCGGTCTCCTGTTCGAGCAAGAGTGCGAGCAGCACCAAGCTGTCGCGCAACGTGCCGGGAACCACCAGGCCGTTGAGGCCGCTGAACTGATTCGAGAGCAGGTTGTTCCAGGTCAAGCCGCGCCCCTGACCAAAGTATTTGGGATTGGGTCCCGCATGGATGGCGGAGGCTGGAGCGAGGAAGCGCATGCCATCGGCCGAGGCCACGTCCCCCGCGCCCCAGTGGGCGACCAAGGGCAACGCGTTATGGGCCGCGACGAGAATCGCACCGCCTGCGCTCAAGGTGTCGGCACGAATGAAGTTCTGCCTCACCCACGACAAGCGTTCACGGCGCAGCGCCGGGATCGACTCTTGAATCATCGGCGCAAACCCGATGTTACAGCCGGTCGCCACCAGGGCGGCGCCCAGACTGGTCGCAAAGTCCTCGACCCGTGCATGCCGTTCACTCAGATGCGTAAAGGCTTTCGCGAAGCCCGTGCGGCCCATGATTTCGAGCACCACGTCGGGCAAATCCACGCGAGGCATGCGTCGCGCGACTTCCGCGCGCAGCGCTTTCAAGCTGTCGGGTTCTTCCAGTTTATCGAGCGGTGTGACGATGATTTGCGACTTGCCATCGACCTTCTCGATGCGCAGATCCGGGTTCGTGTCGATGCGCGAATTGACCTCGCGGTAGGCGGTATCGAGGAGCCGCGTGAGACCCTCGATCTCAAGGTCCGCATCGAGGGAGCGATTGAGCGTCCGACAGATCAGCGGCAGCGAGGAGGTCCACGCGGCCCCCTCCAGCAGTCCCCGCCGGGGGTCTCCGTAACGCGCTCCGGGTTCGGTGAAGACATCGCGACGTTTGATCGCCGCGCGCCACGCATCGATGATAGAGAAGACGTAGGCCTTGGGGTCCACGACCCGCTCGCTCTCATCGAGGACGTAGGGTCGCCAGGCTTTGGGGATCGCGGCGGTGGGCGCATCGCGCATCGGCGCATGCGTCCAATTTGGCACGCCCTTCAAGTACTCGACGGCCTCGCGGACCGGTTCGCCATTCGGAGCGGCGGCGGTTTGGACTCGGGTAGCAATCTGGAAGAACAGGCGTTTGGCGCGTCGCCAGCGTTTGCGCAGTTGGGCGTAGGGCTTTGCGTCCGACGGCATCGCCATCGCATCGATCTTTTGGACCGCCTCGTCCAAGTCTTCCCGCGGGATGCGTTCAAACAATGCCTCGCGCCAGCGATCGAGCGGCAGCCCATCGTCCTCGAGCACCATGCGCGTCAATTCGCGCAGCAAAATGGCCGCCGCGTCGAGCTCGCGCTGATTTCTCGATCGCTCATCCCGGGCCGAGGCCTCCGCATCGTTGTTGAGGTCGACCACCAAGGCCTCGGCCAATTCCGCCGCGTCATCCTGGGCGGCCGCTTCGAGCGTGTAGAAGAGCGCTGCGATCGTCGCCGTGCGCCGCGGCTCCTGCAACGCCACGATCGCCGAGGGCTTGCCTTGGCGTGCAACCCGCGCCAGGCGCTCGATCACCATCGGCGGCACACCACGCGGCGCCACGGGACGCAAATCAAACGCGCGAATCGCATCGAGTCGATCCAAGTGTCGAACAAACTCTGTCGGCGAGCGGCGAGTCGGCACGGTGCGCAACGCCTCGAGGGCACTGAAAGTGACTGGATCGTTCTCAGTGAACATCGCATCGATCCGACGGCGTTGCTCGGTCGAGAGGCCTTCGATCAATTTGCGCCACAGACGCCGTTGCGCTCGATCGCGCACGCGCCCGACAAATCGCTCGAGCACCGTCACGCCGGGCAGCAGCACCTTGCGGGCAAGGAGCCACTCGACCGCTTGCTCGAACAGCGGGACGGCGCGATCCTCCCCACTCCAGCACCGGGCGTAGAGCCAACGGGCCAGACGAAAATACGTGCCGCCCTCATCCAGGAAATCGCTGAAGCCGTAACGCTGACGAATCAGTTGCAAATGGCGCTCACGTTGACGGGAGGCAAAATAGCCGCCGAGCGTGACCGCAGCTGGCAGATCCAGCTGCCGCGACAGGGTGTGCAGCACGCGACCCGGAATGTCGGCCTCTTGGTCGAGAAACGTGCCAAGGCAGCGCGCCGTCCCCAGCATCAGCGCAAAGCCCAGGCGGTTGTGCTCACCGCGCAACCCTTGAATGAAATCCAAGTCGGAGGTGTCGAGATGAAAATAGCGCGCCAGGGTATCGGGCGTCGGCGTGCCAGTGAAACGGCCGTAGCGTCCGCGCTGCTCATCGCTCAAAAATTGGATGGCCATGTTTCGCAAAACCCTACACTTTTGAAAGACCGCGTGCCGCCGAGAAGAATCAATGCTTTGGAGTTTGCAAAAACTATATGCGTAAGTAGAGACTTTCGCGAGTACTTTTGCAACACTCTGCGAGTCGCCGCATGAAGCTCGGCTATGCACGCGTCTCCACCGAGGATCAAACCCTGCAGTTGCAACGCCCGCGCTTGAAAGAAGCCGGCTGCGAGAAAGTGTTCGAGGAGAAAATCTCCGGCGTCGTGCGCAAGCGCCCTCAGCTCGAGAAATTACTCGGCGAAGTGCGCAAAGGCGACGTGCTGGTCGTCACGCGACTCGATCGGCTCGCACGCTCCACCGCGGAACTGCTGATCATCGCCGAACGGCTTCAAGAGAAAGGAACCGGCCTACAGTCCTTGGATGAACCCTGGGCGGACACCATCAGCCCCTCGGGGCGCATGGTGCTGACTGTGTTTGCCGGCATCGCGGAGTTCGAGCGCGCGCTGATCAAGCAGCGCACCGAGGACGGTCTACGCGACGCACGCAAGCGCGGCGTGCTATTTGGTAGACCGCGAAAGCTACGCCCAGACCAACAACAGCTGGCCCAGGAACTTCTGAAGCAAGGCCGATCCATCAGCGAGGTCGCTCGTACTTTCAACGTGCATCCGGCCACCATCTATCGATGCCGGGACAATCAAACCCAGGAGTTGAAACAAGCCTCGTGACCGCCGCCCACTCAATCCTTATGTCGGTTTTCTGTCCCGCTCAGCCGTACGGGCCTTAACCCCTGCGGAGGTCGAGAAGCTCCTGCAGGCCTCGAGCCAGGTCGGCCGCCACGGTGCGCGCGATCGCACGCTCATCCTCCTCGCCTACCGGCACGGGCTGCGCGTCTCGGAGCTCGTCACGATGCGCTGGGACCAGGTCGATCTCAAGGCGGGCCTGGTGCATGTGGCGCGCTTGAAGAACGGCCTCGCCTCGACCCACCCGATCCGCGGGCCCGAGCTGCGAGCGCTGCGGGAGCTGCGCCGCGACTACCCCGAGACGCCCTACTTGTTCGTCACCGAGCGCGGCGGCCCGATGACGGCGGCGACGGCGCGCAAGTTGATCGCGCGCGCGGGCGATCTCGCCAAGTTCCCCTTCCCCATCCATCCGCACATGCTGCGGCATGCCTGTGGATTTAAACTCGCCAGCGACGGCCAGGACACGCGCGCGATCCAGCAGTACCTCGGGCACAAGAACATCACGCACACGGTGCG
>JABEVI010000083.1 GCA_013044085.1 Steroidobacteraceae bacterium | reverse complement strand
TCGCGCGCCTGCGGGGCCGGACTTGCGAGCAGGGTGCGCATGTCGGGGCTGATGCCCGAGACGCCGAGCAGTCCCGATCGATGATAGAGAAGCTCGCTGAGCGCATCGTAACCCAGGCCCTTTTCCTTCATGAGGTACAGCAGCACGCCCGGGTCGATCGCTCCCGAGCGCGTGCCCATCGGCACCCCGTCGAGCGTGGTCAGACCCATGGTGGTGGCGACGCTCCTGCCGCCCTCGATCGCGCACAGGCTGGCGCCGTTGCCCAGATGAGCGATCACGATGCGGCCGGCGGCGCGCTCGCCGAGATATCCGGCGAGCGTGCCGCTCACGTACTCGTAGGACAAGCCGTGAAATCCGTAACGACGCACCCCTTCCTCGCTTAGAGCCCGCGGTATCGCGTAGTGGGTGACGACGGCTGCCTGGCCGGCGTGAAAGGCGGTGTCGAAGCAGGCGACCTGCGGCAGATCCGGCGATGCCGCCGCCAGCACCCGGATCGGGGCGAGGTTATGGGGCTGATGCAGCGGCGCGAGCGGCGCGAGCGAGGCCAGTGCCTCGATGACCGCGGCGCTGACCCGGGTCGGCGCGTCGAACAGCGCACCGCCGTGAACCACCCGATGACCCGCCGCGACGAGTTTCCGGCCCGAGGAATGCGTCCCAATCCACCCGAGGATCTGCCGCAAGATCACGTCCTGGTCGGCGTCCACGGCAAAATCCTGGTCCACGGTCACGTGGCCGTCCTCGAGAATTCTCAGGTGTGGGTTGGTGCCGATCCCCTCAGCCTCGCCGGCGGCGAGCGGCGCGCGAGCCACCGTGCCCGCCTGCGCGTCCGCGGCGTAGAGCGCGAACTTGATGCTCGAGGAGCCGGCGTTGATCGTGAGGATCGCGTCGCTCACGCCGTGCGTCCGGTGCGGTGCTGGCGGATCAACGCCGCGACGGCGCAGGAGGCCAGCCGGCTCTGCGCATTGTCGGCACGACTGGTCAGGATGATCGGCACCCGGGCGCCGAGCACGACGCCGGCGATGTCGGCGCCGGCGAGGTATTCGAGCTGCTTGGCGATCATGTTGCCGGCGTCGAGATCCGGCGCAACCAGGATATCGGCCTGACCGGCCACCTCGGAGACCAGATGCTTGGTTTTGGCCGCAGCGAGCGACACCGCGTTGTCGATGGCGAGTGGGCCGTCCAGCATACCTCCGCTGATCTGACCGCGCTCGGCCATCTTGCACAACGCCGCGGCGTCGAGCGTCGAGGCGATCTTTGAGTTCACCATCTCGACCGCGGCGAGGATCGCGACCCGCGGCGCGGCAATGCCGAGCGCATGCGCCATGTCGATCGCGTTCTGCACGATGTCCCGCTTGGTCTCCAGATCCGGGTGGATGTTGATGGCGCCGTCAGTGATGAACAAGGGGCGGTCGTGGCTCGGCACGTCCAACAGAAAGACATGGCTCAGGCGCCGGTCGGTGCGCAAATTGTTGCCAGGATCGACGACCGGATGCAGAAACTCGTCACTATGCAGACTGCCCTTCATCAGGGATTGCACCTCTCCCCGGTGCGCCATTTGCGCCGCGACCTGCGCCGCCGCCGCGGAATGTTCGGCCGCGACCAGCCGGTACGGGCTGATATCGATCCCGGCCGCCCGAGCCGCAGCGCGGATCCTCTCCTCAGGGCCGATCAGTACCGGTGTGATCAGACCGGCTTGCGCGGCATCCACCGCACCGGCGAGCGCGTTGGACTCGACCGGATGCACCACCGCGGTCAGGATCGGCGGCAGCTTTTCCGCGCGCGCAATCATCGCCCGGAACTTCGCGCCGCGATCCTGCACCAGCACGGTCGGCAGCAGTACTCGCGCACGCCGGATCTTCTCGGTGGGTGCGATCACCCGCGCCGTGCCGTCGATGAGCACCTGCGCATGCTGGTTCGCGCAGCGGCAGTCGAAGCTGATCTGGTGGTGCTGCGCATGCTTCTCGCGGGCGGTGACGGTGACGGTCACCGTGTCGCCCAGCGCGATCGGCCCCAGGAAGCGCAAGCTTTGCTGCAGATAGACCGTACCGGGTCCCGGCAACTCGGTGCCGAGCACCGTCGAAATCAACGACGCTCCCCACATGCCGTGGGCGATCACCCCGTGAAACTCGTCGCTCGCCGCGAAAGCGGCATCCACATGCGTCGGATTGATGTCGCCGGAAACCGTCGCGAACAGATCGATATCCCGCCGGGTCAAGCGCCGCGTCACACGGGCCGAATCACCAACTTCGATTTCCTCGTAGGTCCGGTTCTCGATGCGCTCTATTCCAGGGTGCATGAGCGATCTCCTCCATTCGCCGGCACCGCTATCGCTGCCATGCGATGTACGGCGCCTCCAGCGGCACATTGACGCCGGGAAATACCGGCACGATGCGCGCACTATAGTGGTCCGCCGGCCGGGTCGCCGCCACTCGCGCGCCGTACACGCATGCGCCGCCGCCGTCGACCGGGCCGGCGAGCCGCCGCATCGATTGGCGCTGCGGCGCTTCCTTGGCCAATCCATCCGCGTAAAGTTCGACATCCACCGATTGCGGGCTGAGCGCGCCGAGATCGACTTCGACCGTGAATTGGTGGTACCGATCGCTCGTCTCGACCCGCACGCCGATGAATTTGAGGGCGTGCCAGTTGTTCTCGAGCGACGCCAGCCAGTTGACGATTTGGATGCCCGCCGCACCGCCCTGCCGGGCCCGGGCGCGATAGTCGATTGCGGCGGGCAGATAACACTTCTCGACGTACTCACGCACGCTGCGATTGGCCGAATACTCGGGCGTCAGCCGCGCCATGCTCTCACGTACCCGCGCCACCCAGGCGCGCGGAACCCCGGCGGCATCGCGATCGTAAAAGCACGGGATGATTTCATTCTCGAGAAGATCGAACAGCTGCCCGGCCTCGAACGCGTCCCACGGTGCATCGTCGTCATGCTCCGCGCCATCGCCGAGCGCCCAGCCGACCTGCGCCGCGTAAGCCTCGGCCCACCATCCGTCCAGTTCGGAGAGGTTCAGCCCACCGTTCACCAGCACCTTCATGCCGCTCGTGCCACAGGCCTCCCAGGGCCGCCGCGGGGTGTTGATCCAGACGTCGACGCCCTGGACCATGTGTTCGGTCAGCAACATGTCGTAATCGGCGAGGAACACCGCGTGCGCGCGCACGTCGTGCCGGCGCACGAACCGCACCCAGTCGCGAATCAAGGCCTGACCCGGCGCGTCTTGCGGATGCGCCTTGCCGGCGAGGATGATTTGCACGGGACGCCGCGGATCGCTCATGAGCCGCGCCAGCCGCGCAGGCTCGCGCAACAACAGGTTCGGTCGCTTGTAGGTGGCGAAGCGGCGCGCAAAGCCGAGCGTCAACACCTCCGGGCTGAACACGTGCCGTGCCGCCTCGATCGCCGGTGCCGGTGCACCCGAGGCGCCGAGCTGCATCGACAAGCGCTCGCGCGCATACTCGACGAGGGCGCCGCGCGCCGCCGCGCGCATGCGCCAGATCTCGGTGTCGGCGACCGATCGCATCGGCTGCTCGAGCGCCTCCAGCGCGCCCCGCCAGCGATCCTTGCCACAGGCGCGAGTCCACAGCGCATCGGCCGCCGGTGAGTCCCAACTCGGCGTATGCACGCCGTTGGTCACGTGGCCGACCGGAACCTCCCCTGCCGGCCAGCGCGGGAACAAGGGCTGAAAGATCCGGCGACTGACCTCCCCATGCAGGCGGCTGACGCCGTTGACCGCGGCGCTGCCCCGCAGCGCGAGATAGGCCATGTTGAACGGCTCCGCGGCATCGTCCGCATCGCGACGACCGAGCGCCAACAGCTCGCGCGGCGCGAGACGCAGCTGCTCGGCGGCATAAGACACGAGATATTGCTCCAGAAGATGCGCAGCGAAGCGGTCGAAACCCGCGCCGACCGCGGTGTGCGTGGTGAAGACGTTGCCGGCGCGTGTCACCGCCAGCGCGGCCGGGAACGACAGATCGTTTTTTTGCATGAACGCGCGGGCGCGCTCGAGGATCGCGAAAGCCGCATGTCCCTCGTTCAAGTGACATACGTCGACCTCGATGTTCAGCGCATCGAGAAGCCGCCAGCCGCCGATGCCAAGCACGATCTCCTGCTGCAAACGCAGCTCCGGCCCGCCCCCGTAGAGCTCGCTGGTGATGCCGCGGTGCGCCGGATAATTGGCGATGTCGTTGCTGTCGAGCAGGTACAGATGCAGCCGGCCGACCGTCACCTTCCACGCCCGCAGCCACAAGGAATAACCCGGGAAACGGATCTCGAGCCGCAGCATCTCTCCGTCAGGCCTGCGAACCGGCGTGATCGGCAGCTGGCCCGGCTCGTTATACGGATACAGCGCCTGTTGGTTGCCGTCACGATCGATGACCTGTCGGAAATATCCCTGACTGTACAAAAGACCCACGCCGACCACCGGGACGCCGAGATCGCTCGCGGCCTTGAGCTGATCGCCGGCCACGTTGCCGAGTCCGCCGGCGTAGATCGGCAGCGCTTCGCTCAGCATGAATTCCATGCTGAAGTACGCGATTCGCGAAAGCGGCGCCTGCGGATGTCGGCGCTGAAACCAGCCGGGCGCCTGCGCGGCGGCGCGCACCGCCGCGGCGAGGTGCTCGATGCGGCTGCGAAATTCGTCGTCGGCAAGCATCGCGCTCAGGCGTTGCGGCGAGACCGTCTGCAGCACGACCCAGGGATTGTGCGTGCGCGCCCACAGGACCGGCTCGAGCAGCTTCCACACTTCATCGCTCGCGTGGCTCCACGACCAGCGCAGGTCGAGCGCCAGCCGCCGCAGGATCTCGACGCCGGCCTGATCCGCCGGCCCGTGGGCCGGCTCGTCGTTGTCGGGAACCTCGGGCATCGCATCGATCTCCAGGCCGCACTCGTGGACCAAGGAGCTGGATTGTCGCGCTGCGCACCCCCCGATCCCAGCGGTGGATTCCACGTAGGGGCGCGCGCGGTCTGAGTTGCTATGCTCACGGCGGTCGCCGAAGCTGCGGCCCGAATCCGGATCGACGAACCCGCACGGGGAGATGTCATTGAACTTTGACAGTACGAACGCACCAAAACCCACTTTGTCACCGGCCGAGCTTCACTCCCTGGATGCGTACTGGCGCGCCGCGATGTATCTGTGCGCGGGCATGCTGTACCTGCGCGACAACCCATTGCTGAAGGAGCCGTTGAAGATCGAACACATCAAAAGGCGGCTGCTCGGCCACTGGGGTTCGGATCCCGGCCAGACGCTGCTCTGGACCCATCTGAATCGCCTCATCGTGGCGCGGGATCTCGATGTGCTGTTCGTTTCCGGCCCCGGACACGGCGCACCTTCGATGTTGTCGCAGGCCTGGCTGGAAGGCACTTACGCAGAGGTCTATCCCGACAAGGGCCAAAGCGAGCGCGGACTGCAGCGCTTCTTCAAACAGTTCTCCTTTCCCGGCGGCATCGGCAGTCATTGCACACCCGAGACGCCGGGCTCCCTGCACGAGGGCGGCGAGCTCGGCTACAGCCTGGCGCATGCCTTCGGCGCCGCTTTCGATCACCCGGAATTGATCGTCGCCTGCGTGATCGGTGATGGTGAGGCGGAAACCGGACCGCTCGCGACGGCCTGGCACGGCACGAAATTCTTGAACCCGGCGCGGGACGGCGCGGTGCTGCCAATCCTGCATTTGAACGGCTACAAGATCGCCAATCCGACCATACTCGCACGCATCGGACACGATCCGCTCGACAGCCTGATGCGCGGCTTCGGCTACAAACCGCACTTCGTCGAAGGCGACCAACCCGAGATCGTGCACCAGGCGCTCGCCGCGACGCTCGAGCGCGTCGTCGATGAGATTCAGGCCATCCAGCGGCAGGCGCGCACCGACGGGCCGGGCGATCTGCCCGCATGGCCGATGATCGTGCTGCGCACGCCGAAAGGCTGGACCGGCCCGAAGCAGGTCGATGGCCACAAGGTCGAGGGCTCCTGGCGCGCCCATCAAATCCCGATCGATCCGCACAAGGACCCGGCGCACCTGCGCCAGTTGGAAGCCTGGCTCAGGAGCTACCATCCGGAACGCCTGTTCACAGCGGACGGCCGGCTGGTTGCGGAACTGGCGCGGCTCGCGCCCACGGGCTCGAGGCGCATGAGCGCAAACCCGGTCAGCAACGGCGGCCTGCTGCGAAAGGCGCTGCTGTTGCCGGAGTTGCGGCATTACGGAGTCGAAGTCCCGAAGCGCGGCCGTTTCGGCCCGGAGAACACCCGGCCCCTGGGTCAACTCCTGCGCGACGTGATGCGGGGCAATCCGGATAACTTTCGCTTCTTCTGTCCGGACGAGACCGCCTCGAACCGCCTCGAGGACGTCTACCAGGCGAGCGGCAAGGCTTGGATGGCGGAGATTCTCCCGGAAGATGCCGACGGCTCGCATCTGGCCCGCGACGGCCGGGTCATGGAAGTACTCTCCGAACACACGCTCGAGGGCTGGCTGGAGGGCTACCTGCTCTCCGGCCGCCACGGGATCCTCGCCTCTTACGAGGCGTTCATCCACGTGATCGATTCGATGTTCAATCAGCACGCCAAATGGCTCGAGAAATCCCTCGACGTCCCCTGGCGCGCGCCGGTCTCCTCACTGAACATCCTGCTCACCTCGACGGTTTGGCGGCAGGACCACAACGGTTTCTCACACCAGGATCCGGGATTTCTCGACCTGGTCACCAACAAGAGCCCGCGCGTGACGCGCATCTACCTGCCGCCGGACGCCAATTGTTTGCTGTCGGTCGCGAACCATTGTCTCGACAGCACGGACAAGGTCAACGTCATCGTCGCCGACAAGCAAAAACACCTGCAATACCTGACGCTCGAGGAGGCAAACACGCATTGCGCCAAGGGCATCAGCATCTGGGACTGGGCGAGCAACGATGCCGGAGCCGAGCCCGACCTGGTGATGGCCTGCGCGGGCGACGTGCCGACCAAGGAAGCGCTCGCCGCGACCTCGCTTTTATACGAATACTTTCCCTCCCTCAAGGTGCGCTTCGTCAATGTCGTCGACCTGTTTCGGCTGGTTCCCATCGAAGAGCACGAGCACGGCCTCTCGAATGCCGACTTCGACAGCCTGTTCACTCGGAACCGGCCGGTGATCTTCAACTTCCATGGCTATCCCTGGCTGATCCACAAACTCATGTATCGACGCACCAACTCGCGCAACTTCCACGTGCGCGGCTACAAGGAATACGGCAACATCGACACCCCGATGGATCTCGCGATTCGCAATCAGATCGATCGCTTCAATCTCGTGATCGATGCCGTAGATCGCGTGCCGGTGTTGCGGGACCGGGGAGCGCATGTCAAGGAGCGCATGAAGAATGCGATTCTCGACTGCCTGCGCTATGCCGCGGAGGAAGGCATCGACTCACCCGAATTGTCCGGGTGGGAATGGGACGCGTCCGCGCCGGCGGGAGGCACAGCCTGAGGATCGCGGCACACGCCCACGTCCGCCGCCGCGCGCCTGTCGCCGCACACCGACCGCGCATGCGTGCGGGCGCGATTGCGATATGCTAGGCAATTCAGGACGTCACTCTCACCGAGGGAACATGCAACCGACCGATACTGCGGATCCGGACTATTTCCACCGCGTCGTGGATTGCCAATGGGCCTGCCCGGCGCACACCGATGTCCCCGAGTACATACGACTGATCGCACAGGGCGAATTCACCCGCGCGTACCTCGTGAATCGCGAGTCGAACGTTTTCCCCGGCATTCTCGGCCGGGTTTGCGACCGCCCCTGCGAGCCGGCCTGCCGCCGGGGCCGCATCGAACAAAAGCCCGTGGCCATCTGCCGCTTGAAGCGGGTCGCGGCCGATCACCGCGACGCCGTCGACGCGCTTCTGCCACGCGCGCCGCAGCAAGGAAATGGCAAGCGCATCGCCTGTATCGGCGCGGGGCCCGCATCACTCACCGTCGCGAACGATCTTCTGCCTTTGGGATACGCGGTGACGATCTTCGAACGCAGCGCGGTCGCCGGCGGATTGATGCGGACCAACATTCCGAGCTTCCGTCTGCCGGCGAAGGTCCTCGACGAGGAAATCGACTACATCCTGCGGATGGGCGTCGACCTGCGGCTCAACACGCCCGTGCACAGCATGCGCGAACTGCTCGCGACCAAGGAATTCGACGCGGTATTCGTCGGTTCCGGCGCACCGCACGGCAAGGACATGGAACTGCCCGGGCGCCATGACTCGGCCCGGGTCCACATCGGCATCGCCTGGCTCGAGTCGGTAGCCTTCCAACACGTCGGCAAGATCGGTGCGCGCGTGCTCATCATCGGCGTCGGCAATACCGCCATGGACTGCTGCCGCACCTCGTTGCGCCTCGGCGCGACGGACGTCAAGGTGATGGCGCGCAAGCCGCGGCAGTTCTTCAAGGCTTCCGAGTGGGAAATCGAGGACGCCGAACAGGAACGCGTGCACATCGTGGTCAACCGTGCGCCGAAGTCGTTCGTCACCGAGTCCGGCGAACTCAAAGGCATGCTGTTCGAACATCTCGAGTATGAACTCGAAAACGGCGAAATCCGCTCGACCCGGGTCCTGGGCGAGGAATTTCACCCTTGCGATGACGTGATCCTCGCGATCGGCCAGGAAAACGCCTTCCCATGGATCGAGCGGGACGCGGGCATCGAGTTCGACAAATGGAACATGCCCAGGGTGGATCGTTCGACGCACGAGTCGACGCGACCGGGCGTTTTCTTCGGCGGCGACGCCGCGTTCGGCCCGAAGAACATCATCTGGTCGGTGGAGCACGGCCACCAGGCCGCGATCTCCATCCACCAGCACTGCCGGGGGCTGCCCGTGAACGTGCGCACACCGCGCAGCGTGAGCCTGGAAAGCCGCAAGATGGGCATGCACGAGTGGTCGTACAAAAACGATTACAACGGCGTCGAGCGGCGCCTCATGCCGCACGTCGACCTGGTCGAGCGATTCAAGAAAATCGACGTCGAGGTGGAATTGGGGTTCACCGCCGAGCAGGCCGCGCTCGAAGTGCAGCGCTGCCTGAACTGCGACATGCAGACCGTGTTTGCCGCGAAGCTGTGCATCGAGTGCGATGCCTGCGTGGACATCTGCCCGGTCGACTGCCTCACGATCTCGCCGAACGGCGACGAGGCGCAGCTGCGCACCCGGCTGAAGGCGCCGGCGACGAACCCCGCGCAGGCCTTGTACGTATCGGCCCCGCTTGGGCAAACCGGGCGCGTCATGCTGAAGGACGAGGACGTCTGCATCCACTGCGGGCTGTGCGCCGAGCGCTGCCCGACCGCCGCGTGGGACATGCAGAAATCCACCATCAAGATCCCCCATGCGTCGGACGAGACCGCAACATGCAAAGCCTAGCCACCGCCCCGAACCGGACCAACGACTTCGTCGTCAAATTCGCCAACGTCAACGGCACCGGTTCGGCGAGCGCGAACTCGCTGCTCATGAAGTCGATCTTTCGCATGGGCGTGCCGGTCACGGGCAAGAATTATTTTCCGTCGAACATCCAGGGTCTGCCGACCTGGTACGAGATCCGCGTCACCCGCGATGCGTACGCGGCGAGAGCCGGGCACGTCGACATCATGGTGGCGATGAACGCGGAGACCTATTCGAAGGACGTGCG
>JABEVI010000301.1 GCA_013044085.1 Steroidobacteraceae bacterium | reverse complement strand
GCGCAGTTCGCCGAGGCCAAGTTCGCCGGCGCGTAGGTCGATGCGTTCAACCGTGGCTGAGGTGCTCATCGGTCGCGCCCGATCATCGGCAGGTTCAAGCCCTGTTCGCGCGCACAGTCGATCGCGGTTTCGTAGCCGGCATCCGCGTGGCGCATCACGCCGGTCGCCGGGTCGTTCCACAGCACGCGCGCGACCCGTCGTTGCGCCGCTTCGGTGCCGTCGCAGACGATCACGACGCCGGCGTGTTGCGAGAAGCCCATGCCGACGCCGCCGCCGTGATGGATCGACACCCAGGTAGCTCCGCTCGCCGTGTTCAGCAACGCGTTCAACAGCGGCCAGTCGGATACCGCGTCCGAGCCGTCCCGCATCGCTTCCGTTTCCCGGTTCGGACTCGCGACGGAGCCGGAGTCGAGGTGATCGCGTCCGATCACGATGGGTGCTTTGAGCTCGCCGCTCGCGACCATCCGGTTGAAGGCCATTCCGAGACGGTGGCGCTGACCGAGGCCGACCCAGCAAATTCGCGCGGGCAGGCCCTGGAACTGGATGCGCGAGCGCGCCATGTCGAGCCAGTGATGCAGATGCGGGTCGTCCGGGATCAATTCCTTGACCTTGGCATCGGTTTTGTAGATGTCCTCGGGGTCACCGGACAGCGCCGCCCAGCGGAACGGACCGATTCCACGGCAGAACAGCGGTCGGATGTATTCCGGCACGAAACCGGGGATGTCGAAGGCGCGTTCGACACCCTGGTCGAGGGCTTCCTGGCGCAGGTTGTTACCGTAATCGAAGACCGGCAGGCCCATTGCTTTGAAGCGCAGAAGATATTCGACATGTTTTGCCATCGATCGCTTCGCGGCGACCGCGGTGCCCGCCGGATCTTCGAGCCGGCGGCGATCCCATTCAGCGACGGTCCAATTTTGCGGCAGGTAGCCGTTCACCGGGTCGTGTGCCGAGGTTTGGTCGGTCAGCGCGTCCGGGCGGATGCCCCGCTCCAGGAGCGCGTGCAGGACATCGACGATGTTGCCCTGAAGCGCGACCGAGGTGGGTTTGCCGACTTTCTTTGCCTCCTCGAGGCGCCGCAGGGCTTCCTCGAGCGAGTCGGCCTCGACGTCCACATAGCCGGTCTCGAGACGCTTGGCGATGCGGTCCTTGCGGCACTCGACGGCCAGTATGTTGGCGCCGGCCATCGTCGCGGCGAGCGGCTGCGCACCGCCCATGCCGCCGAGGCCTGCGGTCAGGATCCATTTGCCGGCGAGTTCGCCGCCGAAATGGCGTCGTCCCATCTCGACGAAGGTTTCGTATGTGCCTTGGACGATGCCCTGGCTGCCGATGTAGATCCAGGAACCGGCAGTCATCTGACCGAACATCATCAGGCCGCGCCGGTCGAGGTCGTGAAAATGCTCCCAGGTTGCCCAATGGGGCACCAGGTTCGAATTGGCGATCAGCACGCGGGGAGCATCTGCATGCGTGGTAAATACGCCGACCGGCTTGCCGGACTGGATCAGGAGCGTCTCGTCCTCCCGCAGGACCTTCAGTGTCTCGACGATGCGGTCGTAGCAATCCCAATCGCGCGCGGCACGGCCGATACCACCATAAACGACGAGTTCGGCCGGATTCTCCGCGACCTGGGGGTCCAGATTGTTCATGAGCATCCGCAGCGGCGCCTCGGTCGTCCAACAGCGGGCTGACAGCTGCGTGCCGCGCGCTGCGCGGATGATGCGTGGTTGGGCGGGCGTTGGCATGGCTGGGTGTTCCTCAGGGACGGAAACGTCCGGATAGTTGGTAACGGGAGCCGGGATACTGCAGTGTCGCCACCGATGCGACCGCACCGGCCGACCAGGTGCGACGCTCGACGAGCAGGCAAGGCTCATCGCGCGGCATCTTGAGCAGCTTCGCGGTGCGCGCGTCCGGCATCCGCGCGCGCAGCACGTGTTCGGCCTCCTGCAGCGGCGCGGCCTCGATCAAATAGTCGTGCGGCGTCACGCGAGCGAAATCGACGCTCAGGTAATGCGGTGCGAGGCGGGCGAGGACGTGGCGATCCTCGAGTTGAACCGGACGGTCGTTTTCGAAGTGTACGAGCGACGAGAAGAATAATGCCGTGCGCGCAGGCACCCGGAAGCTCGCGGCGAGGCTGGCATCCGCCCGTATGCGCTCGCGCGCGATGATCTCGACGCGATAGCGCGAGCCGCGTTCGCGAATCTCCTCGGCGATGCTGCGGATTTCGAGCGGGTGCGCACGCGCTTGCGGTTCGGCGACGAAGCTGCCGACGCCGGCGATCCGCACCAGCACGCCGGCGTCGCTCAGTTCGCGCAGTGCCCGGTTGGCGGTCATGCGCGATACCCCGAAGGATTTGACGAGGTCGTTCTCCGAGGGCACGCGCTGCGCGGGCACCCACTTGCCGGAGCCGATATGGTCCAGGATGTGGCGCTTGACCTGCAGGTACAGGGGTTCGAGTTTGGCGCTTGGCTTCGACACGCTCGCAGGATAAGCTGTATAGACAACCACGGTCAACTCGCCGAATCGGCAAGGCGGCGCATCAAGTCGCCGAACTGCGCACTCGCGAGCTGTTCCCGTGGATGCGCGCCTTGCTTGATGACCCAGCGGCCGGCGACACAGCAGTCCCGGATCGCCGCGCGTGCGCCCGCGAACAACACGTGGTCGAGCGCCGATTCCGGTGTCGCGCCGGCGAGTGTGGGATGTTGCGGGTCGAGCACGAGCCAGTCGGCTCTGCTGCCGACCGCGATCTGGCCGATGGGCTGGCCGAGTGCGCGCGCGCCAGCGAGTGCTGCAGTGCGCCACAGGTTCGTACCTGCGTGCGGCTCACCCTCATCGGCGAGGATCACGCGGCGGCGCCGCCGCAGGCGCTGCTGATATTCCAACCAACGCAGCTCCTCGGCTGGATCCACCGTTGACTGGCTGTCCGAGCCGATGCAGAGTCGGCCGCCCGCGCCCCAGAAGCGAGGCGCATCGAAGAATCCGTCGCCGAGGTTTGCCTCGGTGCTGATCGAGACGCAAACCGCGGCGCCCGTTGCCGCGATGCGGGTCAATTCGATCGGTGATGCGTGTGTGCAATGCACGAGGCACCAGTGCTCGTTGAGCACAGCCGAGTTCAGCAGCAGTTCGATCGGCCGGGTGCCGGTCGCACCCACACAGCCGCGGACCTCGAGAATCTGTTCGGCGACGTGGATGTGGATCGGCATGGCCGCGTCCAGATGACGAAGCTGCGTCGAGGCTTCGCGTAGAACGTCCAGCGGGACCGCGCGCAAGCTGTGGAATGCCGCGCCGATGCGCATCCCCGGGTGCCCGGAGTGCCGTTCGGCGGCGACTCGTTGCCCGACGGCCTCGAGGAACTCCTCGGTGCGCAACTGAAAGCGGCGTTGCTCCGGGCGCAGCGGGGCGGCGCCGAAATCCGCGTATTGGTAGAGCGTCGGCAGGAAAGTCAGGCCGATGCCGACGTCGCGCGCCGCGTCGAGCACCGCGTCCCACAATCGTGGGTCGAAAGATGAGGTGTCGCCAGCGGCGGGATCGGCGCTGCCGGTGCGGTGAAGATAGTGAAACTCCGCGACCGACGTGTAACCGGCCTTGAGCATCTCGATGAACAGCTGGGTCGCGATGATGCGCAACCCCGGCGCGTCGACGCGGTTGGCGAGCCGATACATCGCCTGCCGCCAGGTCCAGAAGCTATCCCTGCTGCGCCCGCGAAATTCGGTGCGGCCGGCGAGGGCGCGCTGGAACGCGTGGCTGTGCGCGTTCGGCATGCCGGGTATGACATAGCCGCCGACGGGCAGCGCATCCGCACCCCCGTCTTCGACCCGTACTTCGGTGAGCAGTCCGGCATCCGAGACGCTCGCGACGACGTCGCGTGCCCATCCTCCCGGAAGCAGCGCCCACTCCAGCCGATACCGCTGCGTTGCCTTGTCCGCTGTCATGCGATTTCCTGCCTATACCTGTATAGGTAACTTAGCTTGCCTTATGATGCGTCGAACGGCAATCAATGGGTGGGAGGGTCGGTGAAGGAGGAACGAGGCAGTGCTTGGGACCGAGTCTGGGTCGGTGCAAATCTGGCGACCATGCAGCCCGGTACCGATCCGTATGGCACCCGGCTGGATGCGGCCATTGCCGTGCGGGGTGAGGCGATCGCCTGGATCGGCGCCTCGGTTGACGCCGCGCGCATCGCTGCGCAAGACGGCGTGCCGGTGCACGATGCGTCGGGTCGATGGATCACGCCGGGCTTGATCGACTGCCACACCCATCTCGTCTATGGCGGCAATCGGGTCGCCGAGTTCGAGCGGCGTTTGCGCGGGGAGAGCTACGAGGACATCGCCCGCACCGGCGGGGGCATCCAGTCGACCGTGCGGGCGACGCGAGCCGCAAGCCACGGCGAGTTGTACGCGGGCGCCGCGCGCCGCGCCGCGCGGCTGATGGCCGAGGGTGTCACCACGATCGAAATCAAATCCGGTTACGGGCTCGACGGCGCGACCGAGCGCCGACTGCTCGAGGTCGCGCGTTCGCTCGGGCGCGAACTGCCGGTGTCGATCCGCACGACCTATCTGGGATTGCACGCGCTGCCCGAGGAATTCGCCGCCGACCGGCGCGCCTATGTCGAGGCCGCGAGCGGTCCGTGGCTCGACGCGATCGTCGGTGCCGGGCTCGCGGATGCGGCCGATGCGTTCTGCGACTCCATCGGCTTCACGGTCGGGGAAACCGAAGGGTATTTAGGCGCAGCGCGTCGCGCCGGACTCGCCGTGCGAGTACACGCCGGGCAGCTGTGCGACATCGGCGCGGCCGAGCTTGCGGCGCGTTGCGGCGCCTTGTCGGCGGATCATCTGGAATATTTGAGCGTGGCCGGGGTGAGCGCGCTTGCCGAGGCGGGTACCGTCGCCGTGCTGCTGCCTTGCGCCTATTTCATGTTGCACCAGCAGGATCCGCCGCCGGTGGCGGCGCTGCGGCAGGCCGGAGTACCGATCGCCGTTGCGACCGATTGCAACCCGGGTACCGCGCCGTGCACGTCCATACTGATCGCGCTCGCGATGGCCTGTACGCTGTTCGGCCTGAGGCCGGAGGAAGCCCTGCAGGGCGCGACCGTCAACGCGGCCCGCGCACTGGGACTTGCCGGGGATCGCGGTACGCTCGAAGTCGGCAAGCGTGCCGACTTCGCCCTTTGGGAAATCGACCGGCCCGCGGAACTGTGCTACGGCCTGGGGGCGAATCCCTGCGTCGGCGTCGTGTACGGCGGACGGGAACGCGCAGCGGTGTGACGGCGCTGCGGCATGCGATGCCGCGCGGCCTTCATGCGCCTTCGCCGTGCAGGCGAAGGCTGCGCCCGTCGATCCAGCTGTCGACGACCTGCAGGTGCGTGTCGAGGAGGACGAGGTTGGCCCGGTATCCGGCCGCGATGCGCCCGAGCGAGGTGCCGAGTCCGAGGAATTCGGCCGGCTGCAGGCTCGCCATGTTCACCGCCTGATCGAGTTCGAGCCCGAGGAATTCGATCGAATTGCGGACCGCGCGCGCCATGTCGAGCGCCGAGCCGGCAAGCACGCCATCCTCGTCGAGACAGACGCCGTCACGCACTTCGATGCGCCGGCCTTGCAAACAGAACGTGCGTTGTTCCGTGCCGACGCAGGCCATCGCGTCGGTGACGAGCATGAATCGCTCGGGGCGCTTCGCGCGCAGCGCGACCCGCAGCGTCGCCGGATCGACGTGCCGCCCGTCCACGATGATGCCGCACCAGCTGTGCGGATCCTC
>JABEVI010000300.1 GCA_013044085.1 Steroidobacteraceae bacterium | reverse complement strand
TGGTAGCGGGGGCAGGATTTGAACCTGCGACCTTCGGGTTATGAGCCCGACGAGCTGCCAGACTGCTCCACCCCGCACCAGAGTGAGCCCGCCATTCTACCCGTCTAACGACCCAATGCAAGCACTAACGGATCGCTTGTGCGCATACCTCGAGCAGTGCACCGGGTGCAATGCCGAGTCCGAGGACCAGCAGCGCGTTCGCACTCAGCATCGCGCGCATCAAGATCGAACCGCCGAGGCTCTCAGCCGCGCCGGGTTCATCGAAATACATTATTTTCACGATACGCAGGTAGTAGAACGCGCCGACCACGGAGAACAACACGGCGACGATCGCGAGCCAGGTCGCATGGATTCCGAGCACCGCCTGGATCACGCCAAGTTTCGCCCAGAAACCGATGAACGGCGGCAGGCCGGCAAGGCTGAACATGAAAATCGCCATCATTCCCGCAAACCACGGACTGCGTGCGTTCAGTCCCTTGAAGTCCGTGATCTCCTCCGCCTCGAACCCCTGACGCGACAGCAGAAGAATCATTCCAAAGGAACCGGCCGCCACGATCACGTAGGTGATCGTGTAATACATCGCCGCCTGATAGCCTTGCGGCGTGCCGGCGAGAATTCCCAGCAATATGTAGCCGACGTGTGAGATCGTCGAATAGCCGAGCATGCGTTTGATGTTCGTCTGTGCGATCGCAACGACGTTGCCGATCGCCATCGACAGCACCGACAGCAGCACCAGCATTTGACTCCAATCGACCTGAGCACCGCCGAGACCCTCGGTGAGCAGGCGCATCGCCAGCGCAAACGCCGCGATCTTCGGCGCGCTGCCGATGAACAGCGTGACACAGGTCGGCGAGCCTTCGTAGACGTCGGGGATCCACATGTGGAACGGCACCGCGCCGAACTTGAAGCCGATCGCAACGATGATGAAGGCTATTCCGAACAGAAGCCCGATGTTCGAGGCGAGCCCCCCCTGCACCGCAGCCGCAATCGCATCGAGTTGCAGGCTGCCGGTCACGCCGTAGACGATCGACATGCCGTACAGCAGGGTGCCGGAGGCCAACGAACCGAGGACGAAGAATTTGATCGCCGACTCGGCCGCCCTGCCGGAGTCCCGATCGAAGGCCACCATCGCGTACATGCAAAGCGACAGCAGTTCGAGGCCGAGATAGAGCGTAACCAGACTCGCCGCCGAGATCAGCACGAGTATTCCCAGTGTCGCGAACAACCCGAGCACGAAGTATTCGCCCTTCAGGATGTTGCGACGCTTCATGTACTCGACCGAATACACGAACACCACGGCAACCGTGAGCACGGCGACGATCTTCAGCACTTGAGACATGCCGTCGACCTCGAACATGCCGCCAAGCGCGGTGACCCGGCCCGACACCCGGATTGAGGCCGCCAGCACGGCGGTCAGAAGCAGGGACAAAACCGACAGCGTGGCGGTCCAGTGGCGTTGCGCATCGCCGAGCAGAAGATCCAACATCAGGATCGCGCAGGCAGAGAGTCCGAGAAAAATCTCCGGAGCGGCCAGGTTCAGGCCGGAGGTGAAATCAGCGACACTGAAGACGTTCATGCGTGATCCCTAGGGCGCGATCTTCGAGACCAGCAATTGCTGGGTTAGGTGCTGCGTCGAGGCCCGAATCACATCGAGCAACGGTGCCGGCCATACGCCGACCAACAACACCGCGACGGCGAGCAGTCCAAGAACGAGGAATTCCCGTCCGTTGAGGTCCTTGAGCGCCCCAACCTTGGCGTTGGCGACCGGCCCGAAAATGACCCGTTTGATGAGCCAGAGCGTATACGCAGCGCCGAGCACCAGGGTCACGGCCGCGAGCGTCGCGTACCAGACGTTCGCCTTGAACGCGGAGAGAATCACCAGGAACTCGCCAACGAAACCGGATGTGCCCGGAACGCCCGAGTTGGCGAGTGCGAACAACACCATGAACGAGGCAAATATCGGCATCGTGTTGACGACGCCTCCATAGGCGCTGATCTCGCGGCTGTGTACACGGTCGTACATGACGCCGACGCACAGGAACAGCGCGCCGGATATGAGCCCGTGAGAGATCATCTGCACGACGGAACCGTCAAGCGCCATCTCGACTCCGGTCGTCAACCCGGTGTGCTCGATGATGCTGAAGCCGACGAACGCCCCGAGGGTCACGAAACCCATATGAGCGATCGAGGAGTACGCAATCAACTTCTTCATGTCCGTCTGCGCAAGCGCGACGAAACCTATGTACACGACCGCGATGAGCGACAAGGCAATCATGAGCCCGGTCATCTCGCGGCTCGCATCCGGCGTGATCGGCAGCGACAGGCGCAGAAAGCCGTAGCCGCCCATCTTCAACATGATCGCCGCCAGCACCACGGAACCGCCGGTGGGAGCCTCGACGTGCGCATCGGGCAACCAGGTGTGTACTGGCCACATCGGCACTTTCACGGCAAACGCGGCGAAGAAAGCCAGGAAGATCAGGGTTTGAGCGGTCAGGCTCAACGGCATCTGCTGAAACACGGCAAGTGCGTAGCTGCCGGACTTCAAGTGCAGGTAAAGGAGCGCGACCAGCATCAGAAGAGAGCCGATGAATGTGTACAGGAAGAACTTGATCGACGCGTATACCCGTCGCGCCCCGCCCCAGACTCCGATGATGAGGAACATCGGGATCAACATCACTTCCCAAAATACGTAGAACAGCAACGCATCCAGCGCGCAGAACACGCCGATCATCGCTCCTTCGAGTATCAGGAATGCCCCGAAATACTGCGCAACCCTCTTTTCGACGCTTCCCCAACCGGCGATCACCACCAGCACGGTCGTGAAGGTCGTCAACAGTATGAGCGGCATCGCAATACCGTCGATGCCGAGCGCGAAACGGGCGTTGATACTCGGCACCCAAGAGGCGTGCTCAACGAACTGCATCGCCGCGGTGTGGGTGTCGAAACGGGTATACAGGGGCACGCTCAGAATCAGCGCCGCCACCGATATCGTGAGGGAAGCCCATCGTGCGGCCGACGGGTTCGCGTTGCCGAGAGCGAGCACGGCGAAACCGCCGATGATCGGCAACCAGATCAGGATGGAAAGAAGGTGTCCGGAAAACATCATGTCCGCCATATGATCCACATGAGCAACGACGCGAGTCCCAGGATCATCGCGAATGCGTAGTGATACAGATAACCCGATTGCGCATAGCGCATCACCGAGGAGAACCAACCGACGGCCTGCGCGCTGCCGTTGACCATGGCCCCGTCGATGAGGTCCTGATCGCCATATCGCCACAAGCCGCCGCCGAGACGCCGCGCGCCCGCGACGAGCACGTTCTCATTGAACCAGTCGAAGCCGAATTTATCGACCAGCACCCGGTACAGCCAGTGGAACCGCCGCTGCGCGGCGTCGGCGAGTTCGGGCTTCTTCAAGAAGAACAGCCAAGCGCAGAAGACGCCCGCCGCTGCCAGCCAAACGGGCAACGCCGTGAGAGCGCTCAGCACAAAGGCTCCCGGCCCATGAAAATCCGCCGCCATCGGCGCCAACACATCATGCGCGGGCAACACCACAATCGCGCCGGCGAAAAAGTTGCCGAACAGCAGCGGCTTGATCGTAAACCAGCCGATGAGCGCCGAGGGGATCGCCAGCATCACGAGCGGCAGCGTCACGACCCACGGACTCTCGTGCAAATGTTCCCGGGTGTGTTCGTCCATGCGTTCCTTGCCGTGAAACGTCATGAAGAACATGCGAAAGGTGTACAGCGCCGTGATGAAGACCCCCAAAAGTACGCAGACATAGGCATAACCGGCCCCCGGGATGTGCGAACCCCGGACCGCCTCGATCAGCGCGTCCTTGGAGAAGAAGCCCGCTGTCCCCGGGAAACCGATCAAGGCGAGCGCACCGACCAGGCAGGTCCAGTACGTGATCGGCATGTACTTTCTGAGTCCGCCCATGCGCCGCATATCCTGTTCGTGATGCATCGCGATGATCACCGAACCGGCGGCGAGGAACAGCAACGCCTTGAAGAATGCGTGCGTCATGAGGTGGAATATGCCGGAGGCATACGCCGAGGCACCGAGCGCGACGGTCATGTAGCCGAGCTGTGAAAGCGTCGAATACGCAATCACCCGCTTGATGTCGTTGGCGACCACGCCGAGCAATCCCATGAAGAACGCGGTGGTCGCGCCGATCACCAGCACCGTCGACAACGCCGTCTGCGACAGTTCGAACAGGGGCGACATCCGGGCGACCATGAAAATGCCAGCCGTGACCATCGTGGCCGCGTGGATCAGCGCGGATATCGGCGTCGGACCCTCCATCGAATCCGGCAGCCAGACGTGCAGCGGCACCTGCGCGGACTTGCCCATCGCACCGATGAACAGGCAGATGCAGGTGAAGCTGATCGCCGACCAGCTGATCGTCGAAGTGATGGCAACATGCCCCGCGGCGATCTGGCCTGCACGCGCGAACACCGTGGCGTAATGCAGCGACCCGGTGTAATAGAGAACCGCAGCGATGCCGAGCAGGAATCCGAAGTCGCCCACCCGGTTGACGAGAAACGCCTTCAGGTTCGCCGCGATCGCCGTCGGACGCGTGTACCAGAAGCCGATCAGCAGGTAGGAAACCACGCCGACCGCTTCCCAGCCGAAGAACAGCTGCATGAAGTTGTTGGCCATCACGAGCATCAGCATCGAGAAGGTGAACAGCGAGATGTAGCTGAAGAAGCGCTGATATCCCGGATCCTCGTGCATATAGCCGACGGTGTAGATGTGGACCATCAACGACACGAAGGTGACAACGACCATCATCAGCACGGTCAAATGATCGACCAGGAAGCCAATCCGCATCGACACGCCGTCGCTCACCAGCCAGGTGTAGACCGTGCCGTCGAACGAGCCCATGCCGTCGAGAAGCATCCGCTTGAGCACGAGCAGCGACAGCCCGAAGGATATCGCGACCCCGAGGATCGTCACGCTGTGTGCGCCTGCGCGACCGATCAAGCGCCCGCCAAGCCCGGCGGCAACCGCGGCGACGAGCGGCGCCAGCACGATGGTGAGGTAGATGGACTCCATGCTTTTGATCTCGCCCCTCAGCCCTGCAAAGTGTCCAAGTCCTCGACGTTGATGCTGCTCCGCTCACGAAACAGCACCACGAGGATCGCCAGTCCGATCGCCGCCTCGGCCGCGGCGACGGTCAGTATGAAAAACACGAAAATCTGGCCGTTGATGTCGCCCAGGAACCGCGAAAACGCCACGAAATTGAAGTTCACGGCGAGCAACATCAGCTCGATGCACATCAGCAGCACGATGATGTTTTTGCGGTTCAGGAATACGCCGGCCACGGCGATGGCGAAGAGCATGCCGCCGAGCGTCAGCACGTCGGTCAAGGTGATCACTGGCGCTTCTCCGAAGGCATTTTCACGAGCCGAACCCGGTCCGCCGCCCGCACGCGCACCTGCTGCGAGACGTTCTGCGGTTTGGCGCCCGGGCGGTGCCGCAAGGTAAGCACGATCGCCGCGACGCTCGCCACGAGCAGAATTACCGCGGCGAGTTCCGCCGGATAGGCGTAGCGAGTGAACAGCGCAACACCGAGATCATGCGTATTCGAATAGCCGGCCGGCAACGGCGGCGCCATCCGCAGGGCAGCTCCGCCGAGGTGTCTGACGATGACGATGTTCACGATCGCGAAGGCGACGAAACCGGCAACCGCGACGGCGACCGGCCAGTAGCCGGCAAGCCCCTTGCGCAGTTCCTCGATATTGATGTCGAGCATCATGACCACGAACAGGAACAGCACCATCACCGCGCCGACGTAGACCAGCACCAGCACGATTCCGAGGAATTCGGCGTCGAGGAGCAGCCAGATCACGGCGCTGTTGAAGAAACACAGCACCAGCAGCAACACCGAGTGCACCGGGTTGCGGGCGAGGATCACCCCGAGTGCGGCGAGGAGCAGCACCGTAGAAAAGGCGAAGAAGAGGATCGTCGCGAACATCAGCGATACCGCGCGTCGGCGGTCCGGTCGGCCGCGATGACGGATTCGAAACGCTCGCCGACCGCGAGCAGCTTGTCCTTGGACATGATGTTCTCGCCGCGGTGCTCCATGTGATATTCGAGAACGCGGGTTTCCACGATCGCGTCGACCGGGCAGGCCTCCTCGCAGAAACCGCAGTAGATGCACTTGAACAGGTCGATATCGTAGCGCGTCGTGCGGCGCGTGCCGTCCTCTGCGACCCCCGACTCGATCGTGATGGCGAGCGCCGGACACACCGCTTCACAAAGCTTGCAGGCGATGCAGCGCTCCTCGCCGTTCGGATACCGACGCAACGCATGCAGGCCGCGGAAGCGCGGACTCTGCGGAGTCTTCTCCTCCGGGTAATTGATGGTGCTCTTCGGCCTGAACAGGTTCTTCATGGTCACCCACAAGCCCTGTAGCAGTTCCCAGAGCAGGAACGTCTTGATGAAGCTGCGAATGCCTTGCATCTTAGGGGTGACCTTTCCACGGACCGAGGTGAAAGTAGAGCAATACACCCTCGACGAACAGCCAGACCAGGGTGACCGGGATCAGCGCCTTCCACCCGAGCCGCATGATTTGATCGTAGCGATAGCGCGGGAAGGTCGCGCGCAGCCACAGGAAACCGAACATGGGCACCAAGGTCTTCAGGCCGAACCAGAAAAAGCTCGGCGCGGCGAGCCAGGAGGACGCCGGCAGATAACCGTCGAGCGGCGACAGCCAGCCGCCGAAGAAGAATATCACCGTCAGGGCCGATATCAGGATCATGTTCACGTATTCGGCGATGAAAAACAGCGCGAACGCCATGCCCGAATAGTCGACGTGAAAGCCGGCGACGATCTCCGATTCACCCTCGGCGACGTCGAACGGCGCGCGGTTGGTCTCCGCTACGCCGGAGATGTAGTAGACGACCAGCAGCGGGAACAGCCAGAACCAGTTCCAACTGAGGAAGCCGCCGTGCTGGGCCGCGATGATCTTGCCGATGTTGAGGCTGCCGGCCGCCATCAACACGCCGACCATCGCAAAACCCATTGCGATCTCATAGGCGACGATCTGCGCGGCCGAGCGCATCGCGCCGAGGAACGCGTATTTCGAATTCGCCGCCCAGCCGGCGAGGATCACCCCATAGACGCCAAGCGAGGTCATCGCCAGGATGTACAGGAGCCCCGCGTCGACGTTCGCGAACACGCGCTGCGGTGCGAACGGAATCACCGCCCAGATCGCCAATGCCGGCACCAGGGTAAGAAAGGGCGCGACCCGAAACAGCACTTTGTTGGCATCCGCCGGAATCAGGATTTCCTTGAACAGCAATTTGACGACATCGGCGAACGGCTGGCCGAGCCCCGGAACCCAGAACAAGTTCACCCTGTTCGGGCCGCGGCGCGATTGCATCCATCCGATCACCTTGCGCTCGGCAAGCGTATAGAAGGCCATGACGAGGATCAGCCCGATCATCACCATCAGGATCTGCACGGCGGTGAGCGCCGGATCCGCCCAATAGGAGGTGATCAGGCCGGCGAGCCATTGACGCAACGGTTCCCAGGTCCACATGATCAGACCACGACGCGGGCGAGACGCCCGTCCTTCGTTTTCGACAGTGCCGGCGACGCGCGCACCAGCGCATCGCTCTGATATGGCGGAATGTCAATCCAGGGCGCCGCCGGCGCGTTTGCGCCGAGCGGTGCGCCCACGAGGGCGCCGCCCGTGTCGATCGCCGCCGGCGCACCGCACACAGCCTTGAGCGCGTCGCGCACCTGTTCGGAACTTGCATAGTCGAAATTCGGCAGGTCGAGAAGATTGCCGAGCACCCGCAAGATCTTCCATGCCGGACGGCTCTCGCCGACGAGCCTCGCCGCGCCGGCCCAACTCTGCCATCGACCCTCGATGTTCACGAAGGTGCCGGAAGTCTCGGCGAAGGTGCCCGCCGGAAGCACGACGTTAGCTGCCGCCGCAACCGCGGCCGACAGATGCGAGGTGATCGAGACGACGAATTCGGCGGCGGCAAGCGCATCGCCTCCCGGAGCGAAATCCCACTTCGGATCGATCGCGCCGAGCAACACATACGCGCGCACCCCCCCCTCGAGCATCGCACGCGCAGTCAGACCGGGCTTCGCACTGGCGGCGCCTCCCGGCAAACGGTGTGGCACCGCGCCGGCCAGATAGGCGCCGGCCGCGTTCGCGCCCTCGGCGAGGAACCCGAGCTTCGCACCGGCCAGATCCGCGAGCGCGGCCGCAATCGTCTGCAGTTGCGCGTACGCCGGATGGCGCTGCGCAAGCGTGCCCAACAACAAGGCGCGACGCCCGCCGTTCAGCAGCGCCTGCGCGAGCGCGCGATGCGTCTCGCCGGGGGCGGCCGCCGGCGCCCCGGTGGGCAGCGGCTTGCCGGTGAGCGCGGCGGCGGCCTGCGCGACCGCAGCGAATTCGCCCACCAAATCGCCCTGCGCCAGCCCATAAGCGGCGACCGGAAACAGGTACTCGTACTGCTGCGGATTCAGGAACGCGACCCGCGCACCGCCCCCGATAGCCGCCTTGCGGATCCGGTGCGCGAGCAGCGGCATTTCGTTTCTCAGATTCGAGCCGACGACCAGCACGCCTTCGAGATGCTCGACGTCAGCGATCGGCATGCCAAGTCCCGGATGATGACCCTCGCGCTCCTGCGCCCGAAAATCCAGTTGCCTCAGGCGATGGTCGACGTTATCGCTGCCGAAGGCGCGCGCGATCTGGGCGAATAGGTACAACTCCTCGACTGTCGCCATCGGCGACGCGAGAAAACCCGCGGCCGCGGCCCCCCGCTCCGCCTTGAATTTGCCGAGGCCCTCGGCGGCGGCGTTCAACGCCACTTCCCAATCGACCGGTTGCAGCGTGCCGTCGATGCGCAGCAACGGCCGCTCGACGCGCTCTTGCGAGTACATGCCCTCGAATCCGAAGCGATCACGGTCCGCGATCCAGGTCTCGTTGATCGCCTCGTTGTCCCGCGGCACCATGCGCATCAATTTGCCGCGCAGGGAGTGTGCGTACAGGTTCGTGCCGAAGCCGTCGTGCGGCGAGATGAGCGCGTGCTGGGTCATCTCCCAGGAACGTGCGTGGTAGCGGAAGGGCTTGTTGTTCAGCGCACCGACCGGGCACAGGTCGATGATATTCGCCGACAGTTCGTGATCGACGCTGCGCTCGACGTAGGTCGTTATATGCATTCCCTCGCCGCGGCCGAGGGCGCCGAGTTCGGGATAACCCTGTATCTCCTGACCGAAGCGGACGCAGCGCGTGCATTGAATGCAGCGCGTCATGTCGGTCGAGATCAGCGGCCCCAGGCTTTGATCCTTGACGACGCGTTTGCGCTCGACGAAGCGCGATATGTCGCGTCCATAGCCCACCGCCAGGTCTTGAAGTTCGCACTCCCCTCCCTGATCACAGATCGGGCAGTCGAGAGGGTGGTTGATCAACAGGAATTCCATCGTCGCACGCTGCGCGGCGACCGCCTTTGGCGACTTCGTGAAGATCTTCATGCCTTCGGCGACCGGTGTCGCGCACGCCGGCAACGGTTTCGGCGCCTTCTC
>JABEVI010000299.1 GCA_013044085.1 Steroidobacteraceae bacterium | reverse complement strand
TTTGCCGCTGCCGATCTGATCGATCTGGGCATCGTTGAGGCCGGCGAGCGCGACGTCGGCGCGCACCATCCGCTGGCCGGTCGGGCTCTTCAGAAAGGCGAGCGAGTTCGCTGCGCTCGCCGGATCGAGTTTGGCGGCGAAAGCGGCCAGCGCGGACGGCTCGAACACGTCGATCTGGAAGGAGTGTTTGGCGGCCGCGGTCACCGCGGCCAGTTGCTTGCCGCTGAGCTTGCCGCCGGAACCTGAAGTGAACATCTCGCGCAGCTTCTGCGGCATTGTCGCGAGCGAGGCCTCGACCTGCGGGCGCATGCCGGCGGCGAGATAGATTTGGCCGGCCGTGTCGGTGTCGACCGAGGTGGTGGCGGCGGCAAGCGCGGTCGCCGAGATGGCGGTAAACAGCAGCAACGACAGGAACCGGGGCATCGCGATCTCCGAGTGACGCTGAGAGCCCGGCGATTGTACACTTTGCCGGTCGGCGGGCTGGCCGATCCGAGGTGCGTCGATGGACATGCGCAAGGCATTGGGCGCCTGGGTCAAGTTCACCGTCAAACCGCAGGCCGCGGCCGCGACGCTCGCGGCGCGCGATCGCCCGTTGTGCTACGTGCTTGAAAGGGACAGTCGCAGCGATCTTTCGGTGCTCAACGCCGCTTGTGTGCGCTTGAACCTGCCGCGGCCGACACGACGACTGCTCGTCGGCGGCCGGCGCGCCGACCGCGCCTACTTCACGCTGGAGCGGCGGGTCGGATTGCTGCGTGCGCGCAGTGACAAGCGGCCGCCGCGTCCGTTGCAGCGCTTGATGGCCGGTGTCGGCGCCGAGCCGGACTTCGACGTCGATCTGGTGCCGGTGGCGATTTTCTGGGGGCGCGCCGCCGCGAAGGAAACCCGCTGGTGGCGCATGCCGTTCAGCGAGAACTGGGTCATCGCGGGGCGGATCCGCCGCCTGCTGACGATCCTTCTGAACGGCCGCAACACCCTGCTGTATTTCGGCGAACCGGTGTCGCTGCGGGCCGCGATGGGCGGCGAGGCCGACCGGGCCGTGGTCGCACGCCGGATAGCGCGTTCCTTGCGCGCGACCCTGGGCGCGCAACGCACCGCGACGATCGGTCCGGACTTGTCGCATCGCCGGACGCTGGTCGCCCAAGTGCTGGCGACCGGCTCGGTGCGAACGGCGGTGCGCGCCGAGATGCGCGCGCGCGGCGTTTCGCGCCGCGGCGCGCTGCTCGCGGCGAAGAAGTACGCCGACGAGATCGCCGCCAACTACTCACAGACCTTCGTCGGCTTCATGTCGGTCGCGCTCGGCTGGCTTTGGAATCGTCTTTACGACGGTGTGACGCTCCAGCATGCCGAGAAACTCACCGGGATCGGCGATGGCGCCGAGATCATCTACGTGCCTTGTCATCGCAGCCACATGGACTATCTGTTGCTGTCCTACGTGATCTATCGCCGCGGATTCCCGATTCCGCACATCGCCGCCGGCATCAATTTGAACATGCCGGTGGTCGGACGCTTCCTGCGCAAGGGCGGGGCGTTCTTCCTGCGCCGCTCGTTCCGCGGTGAGGCCTTGTACTCGGCGGTTTTCAAGCAATACCTCGGGGTCATGCTGGCGCGCGGACACCCGCTCGAGTACTTCGTCGAAGGCGGCCGCAGCCGTACCGGGCGGTTGCTCGCGCCTCGTACCGGCATGCTGTCGATGACGGTGACGGGCTATTTGCGCGATCCGCGGCGTCCGCTGGTCTTCCTGCCGGTCTACTTCGGCTATGAGCGCGTCGTCGAGGGACGCACCTACCTCGGCGAGCTGTCGGGCCGCCCGAAGGAGAAGGAAACGGTGTTCGGCATGTTGCGGGCGGTGCCGGCGTTGCGCCGCCGGTTCGGCCGGGTGGACGTGAATTTCGGCGAGCCGATCCGCCTCGATGAGGTGCTGAGCGAGCACAATGAGCGTTGGCGCGAGGAGGCGGCCGGGGCACAGGATGCGCGCGGCGACTGGCTGGGCACATCGATCACGGACCTCGCCAGACGCATTGTGACGGGGATCAACGCCGCCGCGGCCGTCAACCCGATCAATCTGGTGGCGATGGCGATGCTCGCGACGCCGCGCCAGGCCCTGTCGGCGCTCGACCTGGCCGCCCAGCTCGACCTGTATCGCGGCTTGCTCGAGGATGCGCCATACGGACCGCTGGTGACGGTGACCGGTGCGAGGGGCGCGCAGATGATCGAATACGCACAAGCCTTCGGCATTCTGCAGCGCCGGCGGCATGCGCTCGGGGACATCCTGTCGATGAGCCCCGAACAGGCGGTGCTCGCCACCTATTATCGCAACAACATCCTGCATCTGTTCGCGATGCCGTCGCTGCTCGCCTGTTGTTTCATCGGCAATCCGAGCATGCGCACCGAGGACATTCAACGCCTCGTCTGGCGGATCTACCCGTACATTGCCGCCGAGTTGTACCTGCGCTGGAGCGAGTCCGAAGTCGCCGCGCAGGTGCAGGGCCTGCTCGAGGTGTTCGCGCGTCGCGGACTGTTGAGCCTTGCCCCGGACCGCGAGCAGTGGCATCGACCGCCGCCGACGACGGTCGAGGCGATGCGCTTGTCGATGCTGGCCGCGGCCACGATCCAAACCGTCGAGCGTTACTACCTCGCGATCGCGCTCCTGCTGCGCGCCGGCAGTGGTCACATCGGGCAGCAGGCGCTCGAGGAACGCTGCCATCTGACCGCGCAGCGCATGGCGCTGCTCCATGGCCTGGATTCGCCGGAGTTCTTCGACAAGGCGTTGTTTCGCAACTTCGTCGATCTGCTGCGCCGGCGCGGGGTGATACAAACGACGGCGGGCGGCGACTTGAGCTTCGGCGAAGCGCTGCTGGCGGTCGCCGCCGACGCGCAGCTGGTGCTGTCGGAGCAGATCCGCCACAGCATACTGCAGGTGACCTTGGGGTGATGGTCGGGCGCCGCTACTCCCAGCCCGCCGGTCGTCTGCCGCGTTTCGCGGCGCCTCGCTGTTTCTTTGCCTCGATCCGCCGTTCGCGCGAGGCGCGGGTCGGTGCGGTTCGCTTGCGGATCTTCGGTTCTACGCATGCCCGCTCGACCATTTCCTGAAGGCGTTCGCGCGCGGCGCGTCGATTCTGTTCCTGGCTGCGCTGTGCGCGCGCCGTGATCACGATGCTGCCGTCATCAGCGAGCCGGCGGCCGGCGAGCCGCTTCAGGCGCTGCTTGACGGCCGGCGGCAGGGTCCGGTTGGAGGCGAGCAGGAAGCGCAGTTGCGCGGCACTTGCGACCTTGTTGACGTTCTGGCCGCCGGGCCCGGAAGAGCGCACGAAGGTCCACTCGATGTCGGCCTCGGGTATGAGCGCGCCGCTCATGCGTTCAAATCTGGAATCTGCTGACTCTCGAGACGCGCGATCTGGTCCTTGAGCAGCAGTTTGCGCTTCTTGAGCCGCTTCATCTGCACTTCGTCGACCTTGAAGTCCATGCTCAGGCGGGAAATGATGTCGTCGAGGTCGCGATGCTCGATGCGCAGCTGGCGCAAGCGCTCGATGTTCTTGAACAGGTCGGTATTGACCTTGTTGCTATCGTCGCTCACCCAATTAGCCGCCCATGTCGATCTGAATCCCGCGGTCCCGCCAGGCAGGGATTACACCCTGCGGTAGCTTAGCCAAGCGGCCGAGCGGATTCCACGGCAGTTGCGGTCCGTGGAAGTCCGAGCCCACCGACCCGGCCAGGCCGAATTGCGTCGCGAGCGCGGCACAGGTCTCGACGTGATGCGCCGCATTGGCGCCGCTGACGACCTCGATCGCAGCGCCACCGGCCGCGGTGAATTCCGTGAGCAGCCGGCGCTTGGCCGTCGCGGACAGGGCGTAGCGCGCCGGGTGCGCGAGCGAGGCGATGCCGCCGGCCGCCCGTACCCAGGCGACGACCTCGGCAAGCGGCGGCCAGTCGGTCGCCAGTTGTGCGGCGCGGCCGCGGCCGAGATAGAGTCGGAAGGCATCTTGCGGTCGACGCACGAAGCCGCCGTCGACCAGTGCGGCGGCGAGGTGCGTCCGGGTCGGCAATTCGGCTCGCGCCTCGACGTCGGCCCGCAGTTGCTCGCCGGGCAAGCCTTTGGAGGAAAGCTGCGCGCAAATCGCCCGCAAACGGCTCCTGCGCCGCTCGGCCTGGCCGGCGAGCGCCTGGCGCAGCAAGCCGGATTCCGGGTCGATCCACAAGCCGAGCACGTGGATTCCCTGTGACCGCCAGGCGGCCGAGATCTCGACCCCCGGTACCAGGTGTACGCCCAGATCCGTCGCTGCGTGTGCGGCCGACTCCAGGCCCGCGGTCGTGTCGTGATCCGTCAGGGCGAGCACCTTGATGCCCGCGGCGGCGGCCCGCACGAGCAGTTCCTGCGGGGACAGTGCGCCGTCGGAGCGGTCCGAGTGGGTGTGCAGGTCGATCATCGGCCCACTTTAAGGCAAATGCGCGTGCGCAACGGCCTCGGTACTGGATATTTCGCGCGCCGGCCCCATGTCATACGGGCCGAGCAGTCGGCCACATCAACGAGGCATAGCGCGCATGTCGAGCGAAAACCACACCGAACTTGCCCTACGGGTCGATCCTGTCGAGATGCTGCAATACGTCTACGCTTTGATGAGCGACGCACGCGGCGCCTCGGCGGCTGGCGACTCCTCGC
>JABEVI010000298.1 GCA_013044085.1 Steroidobacteraceae bacterium | reverse complement strand
GCGAAGAATCGCCCACGGCACACCGTTCGGCGAGCAGCTCGGCGAGGCTCGCCACGTCGCGCAATCCGAGGTTGAATCCCATGCCGGCCACCGGATGCAGACTTTGCGCGGCATTGCCGATGATCGCGCAGCGCGCGCCGCTCAGGCCGCGCGCCTGCGTCAGTGCGAGCGGATAGGCAAACCGGCGGCCGACCTTGAGAAAGCGACCCAGCCGATAGCCGAATCGATCCTGCACCTCGGCGAGAAAGTCCGCGTCCGACATCGCCATGATCGACTCGACCTCGGCCGTGCTCACCGTCAGCACCAGCGTGCAACGCCCGTCGGCGAGCGGCAGCAAGGCGAGCGGCCCGGACTCTGCGAACCGCTCGAACGCGACCTGATCGTGGAAGCGCTGCGGCAACACGGTTGTGATGATGGCGCTCTGACCGTAATCGCGGGTTTCGATGGCGACGCCGACGGCCTCGCGCACAACCGAGTGCACACCGTCCGCCGCGACCACCAGCCCCGCCTCGATCCGTCTCTCTCCACCGCTGTCCGCGATCCGCAGGGCGACGCTCCCGGCCGAGGGCACGACACCGAGCACGGTCGCCGGGCAATACACACGCAAGGTCGGGTCGCGACCCATGCCGGCCCAGAGCGCGGCGCCGAATGCACGGTTCGACAATACATAACCCAAGCCCGGCAGGCCGAGTTCCGCAGCGTCCACGCGCGCAAAGCCGCAGCGTCCGCGGTCCGAGACGTGGATCCTTCGGATCGTGGTCGCTGCGGGGGCCACCTCCTGCCATACCCCGATGGTTTCGAGGATTCGCCGGCTGCCGTTCGACAACGCGGTCGTGCGTTCGTCGAAGCTCGGTTGAGCCTGCGAGTCGTGCGGCACGGCCTCGATCAGCGCAATCCGCAGTCGCAACGGCCGCAACGCCGCCACCAGGCTCGCGCCCACCATGCCGCCGCCGACGATCGCGATGTCGACCTGTTCACTCATGAGGCCTGCACCAGACGCTCGATCGCGTCCGCTTCCTTCTCCAGGGCCGCGGTCAAGACCTCCGGGCCGTCCCGGCCGATCAACAAGTCGTCCTCGATACGCACGCCGATATTCCAAAATTCCTTCGGCACCTTGGTCGACGGCCGGATGTAGATGCCCGGTTCGACCGTCAGACTCATTCCCGGTTCCAATACGCGCCACTCGCCGCCGACCTTGTAATCGCCGACGTCATGCACATCCAGGCCGAGCCAGTGTCCCGTGCGGTGACCGAAGAATTCCCGATACGCGCCGGTCTTGATCAAGCTCGCGGGACGGCCCTTGAGCAGTCCGATCTCCACCAGTCCATGCGTCACGACCCGCACCGCCGCCTCGTGCGGATCGTTCCAGTGGTTGCCGGCGCGCGCCTTGTCGATCGCGGCGAGCTGCGCGCGCAGCACGACCTCGTAGACCGCGCGCTGCGCCGGGCTGAACCGGCCGCCGACGGGAAACGTGCGGGTGACGTCCGCGGCATAACAATCCAGCTCGCAGCCGGCATCGAGCAGCAAGAGATCGCCCTCGCCGAGCACGGCGTCGTTGGCGCTGTAATGCATGGTGCAGGCGTTGGCGCCGCCGGCGACGATCGGGTGATAGGCCGGGTCCGCGTTATGTCGTTTGAACTCGTGGACCACCTCGGCCAAGACCTCATATTCCATGGCGCCGGGGCGCGCGAAGCGCATCGCACGTCGCAGCGCGCCGACGGTGACCTGCGCGGCCTTGCGAAGCGCCGCCTGTTCGGCGCGGCTCTTGTAGAGCCGCAGATCGTCGATCACGTGGGCGAGCGCGGCGATCTCCTGCGGCGCACTGACCCCATGACGGGCCTGCACCCGCAGCGCATTCACCCAGCCGAGCACCCGCGGATCGAACTCCTCATGCGCACCCATCGAGTAACAGATGCGCGAGCGCCCCTCCATCAGACCCGGCAGGATCTCGTCGATGTCGACGATCGGAAAGGCATCATCTGCGCCGAACAGCCCTACCGCACCGTCCGGACCGGAGCGCGGTCCGTCCCAATCCTCCTTCAGCCGATCGCGCTCGCGCACGAACAGCAGATACTCTCCCTGCGGCCGCCCCGGCAGGAGCACGGCGACCGCTTCGGGTTCGGGGAATCCGGTCAAATAGTGGAAGTAGCTGTCCTGGCGGTAGGCGTACGGAATGTCGCCGTTGCGGCGGCGAACCGGAGCTGCGGGCACTATCGCGATCGAATCACGTCCGAGCAAGCGCATCAGCTGTGCGCGCCGACGCCCGAACTCCTTGCGTTCCACCTCGCGACTCGCGCCGTTCAGTGCAAGTGCCGTGCCTGCGAAACCACCTGGGTCCGCAACGGCAGCAGCTCCTCGAACACCACCTGCGCGGCGACCCGTATGAACTCGACGAGTTCGGCGTAGGCCTGCTCGTTGGACTCGTCGGCGTCGGCATCGTCGCCGGTCGCCCGCGAAATCTCCGTGAAGTCGCGCACGATCTCACCAACCTCGCCGCCAAGGGCTTCGAGATCCGAGATATGTCCCGCCCCCAGACCATACAGGAACCCGGTGCACCATAGTGCCAGCGCATTCGCGCGCCCGGTCAGAGGCTGTTCATCATCCGGCAGCAAGGGTTCAAAGGCCATGCCCTGTTCCACGAAGGACATCGTGGTCGCGGTGAAAACCCTCTCGAGAATCGCCGCCGATTCCTCGGACAATGCGGCATGGTCGGGCAGGATCTCGTTGACCCAGTCTTGAATCCGGTACGGCGCGGTCGAACACAGCGCACCGCACAAGGAACCGTGCGCTTCCGCGGCATCGGCGTGGCTGCCAAGCGAGGCCAGCAGGTCTTCGAAATCCCTGAATCGGGTGTCGGAAATCATCATCGGGGCATGATACCGCAGCTCCGGCCGGCGACGCCCTTTGCAATGCGGTTTACCGCGCTCTATATTGATGCGCCATGGCCGACCCCGCAGCGAAATCCGCCGTTGAACTCGAACTGAAGCGTCTCGAGAAGCGCTTGGACGATTTGATCGTGACCGTCGGACAGATAAAGGAGGAGAACCGGGCGCTACGACAACGTCAGGAAGCCCTGACCAGCGAACGCGCCAGCCTGCTGCAGAAGAACGAACAGGTGCGTGCACGGGTCGAAGCGATGATTGGGCGGTTGAAATCGATGGAACAGCAATGACCGACACACCCGCCCGCGTCAGCGTGCGCATCTTGGAAAAGGAATATCAGATCAGCTGCCCGACCGAGGAGCGCTCGGCCTTGCTGGATTCGGCCGAGTTTCTCAACGCCCGGATGCGGGAGATCCGCGACGGCGGCAAAGTCGTCGGTTTGGACCGCATCGCGGTGATTGCCGCGTTGAACATGGCCAACGAACTGCTGCGCATCCGCAAGAACGACAATAATCTCGAGACCGAGGTGGGCGGACGCTTGCGAATCTTGCGCGAGCGCGTAGAGTCAGCCTTGGAGAAGGGACAGCAGCTCGAGCTTTGAGAGTCCACTCCGGCAGTTTGAAGTTTGGCGCCACCTGCGGTGTTCGATGCGGATCGGGTTACCTCTCGACCCTAATTTGTAAACCCCAGGGGCCTTTGCTTGCTGGCAACATTGTGCAAGTCCGCCTCGAGCGGAAAGCCTTAAGTGCCGCAGTGAGCCCCACCTGTTGCTCAGGTCGGGAGCAACGGTCCAAGACGGCACATGCGGGTGGCGCCATCGATTCGCCGATTGGTATTCCATGAAGACCGCCAAGGCGGCACTGCGCGAACTGCTGCGCGCAAGACGGCGTGCGCTCAGCCGCGGCGAACACGCAAATCACTCCCGAAAGGCCCAACTCGCGATCGCTCGTCTGCACCGCTTGCGTTGCGGCGCGCGCATCGCGGTCTACATGCCGATGGACCGGGAAACCGACACCGCACTGCTGATCGCCCTGGCCCGGCGACGCGGCCTGAGGATTTACGTCCCCGTCGTCATCGATCGGCGCCGTCGCGTACTGCAATTCAAGCCGCTCGCCGGCCCCATGCGCCGTGGCGCATACGGCATTCCCGTACCGAAGGCACAGGCGCGATCGCTCGGCGCACGCTGGCTGGACTGGGTCGTCGTACCCTTGGTCGGCGTCGATCAGGCTGGCCGGCGGCTCGGCATGGGCGGCGGCTACTACGACCGCGCGTTCGGCTATCGGCAACGGCGGGGCGTATGGCGTGGAGCCCGGCTCATCGGCCTCGGCTTCGACTGTCAGCGGGTCGATTCGATCG
>JABEVI010000297.1 GCA_013044085.1 Steroidobacteraceae bacterium | reverse complement strand
GTCTCGCCGACGAGGCCTGGCGGCTCGGTCCGGCGCCGGCGCGCGACAGCTATCTGTCGATCGACGCCATCCTCGCGGCCGCCGCCGGCGCGCGCGCCGACGCGATCCACCCGGGTTACGGCTTCTTGTCGGAGAGCGCGCCCTTCGCCGAGGCGTGCGTCGCCCGGGGGCTGTGCTTCGTCGGTCCGCCGGCTGAGGTGATCACGGCGATGGGCTCGAAGATCGCCGCCAAGCGGGCGATGGCGGTGGCCGGTGTGCCGGTGCTGCCCGGCTACCAGGGCGACGAACAGTCGCTCGAGCGGCTGCGAGATGCAGCCCGCGAACTCGGCTTTCCGCTGATCATAAAGCCGAGCGGCGGCGGGGGCGGCAAGGGCATGCAAATCGTGACCCGCGCCGACGAACTCGAAGCGGCGCTCGAGGGCGCCCGCCGCCTCGCGGCGAGCGCCTTCAAAGACCCCTCGCTGCTGATCGAGCGCTACCTGCCCTCGCCCCGGCACGTCGAGGTCCAGGTGCTCTGCGACGCGCATGGTCATGCGCTGCACCTCGGCACGCGCGACTGCTCGGTGCAGCGACGGCATCAAAAACTGCTCGAGGAAGCGCCCGCGCCCGACATCGCCCCGGCGGTGCGCGAGCGATTGCACCAGGCGGCGCTCAGCGTCGCGCGCGCCGTCGGTTATGTCAGCGCCGGCACGGTCGAGTTCCTATACGCGGACGGCGAGTTCTGGTTCATGGAGATGAACACCCGTCTGCAGGTCGAGCATACGGTGACGGAGCGAATCTTCGGCCTCGACCTGGTCGAGTGGCAGCTGCGCATCGCCGCCGGTGAACCCTTGTCGTTCACGCAGGCAGATCTTTCAGCAAACGGCTCGGCGGTCGAAGCACGGCTCTGCGCCGAGGATCCAGGACGCGACTTCACGCCGAGTGCCGGCCGGATCGATTGGCTGCGTTGGCCGCAAGAGTCGCCCGGGCTGCGCGTCGATGCCGGCTTCGATGGCGGCGACGAGGTGCCGAGCCATTACGATTCGCTGCTCGGCAAGCTGATCGGTCACGGTACAGACCGCCGCGGCGCGGTCGCGGCCTTGCTTCAGGGGCTGCAGATGCTGCGCATCGTCGGTGTAGACACCAATGCGGCCTGGCTCGCCGCCGCGCTCAAGTCGCCTGATTTCGTCGATCGGGTGCCGACGACACGCTTCGTCGCGGACCACCCGGAACTGGCCGTGGAGCCGGTGACGCCGGATGTCGGCGAACTGGCGGTTGCCGCCTTGTCCGTGGTGCTCGACTTGGGCGGCGGAGCAATCACGGATGACTCGCCTTGGGCGGTACGCGATGCGTTTCGGATCAACCAGGCGGCGATGCAGAAACTTACCCTGCGCGTGGATGGCAGCACCTACCAACTCGAACTCGCAGCGCAGGGCGCGCTCTGGCGTGTGCACACCGAAGCCTTGGAGGATTGTGTGCTCAACGTCGCCCCGGACCGAGACGGCAGCGGTCTCGATGTGCGAATCGGCACGGTGCGTCGTCGCCTCGACTGGTGGCGTTCCGGTCGGCACGTTTTCCTGTGGCGCGGCGCGCGGCGGATCGACCTGGAATTGCTCGATCCACGGCAGGGGGCGGTGCTCGCGCCGGCGCATGACGATGTATTGATTGCGCGCCTGCCGGGCACGGTCGTGGCGACACCCGTGTCCGTCGGTCAGCGGGTCGAGGCGGGCGCCACCCTGCTGGTCGTCGAGGCGATGAAGATGGAACACGCGATCCGCGCACCCCATGCCGGTGTGGTCGCGCGCGTCCACTTTGCGCTCGGCGAACGGGTGACGGAAGGCGCCGTACTGATCGACCTGACGGAGAACACGGCTATCGAAGGCTAAAGCTTGCGCCCATGCGGCCGATCCATGGCGCAAGGCGAACATCGGCGGCGGACGGGTGTCAGAAGAGAACGACTGGAAGAGGAAATACCGCGACTCGGTGCTGGAGCTCGAGTCCGAAGAGCGTCGTTGGCGTCACCTCGAGCGGGCATTGCGACGCCTGGTGAACCGCCTGTGCGCGGCCGGTGCCGGCGTGCAAGCGCGTCTCGACGAGGATCTGGCCGCCGTCGCGGCCGCCAATCGCCGCGACGCGGATGCCGAGGAGCTCGAGCGTCTGACGGTCGCGCTCGCCGAGACGATCACCACCGTCGATCGTGCGTTGCCGGTGGGCGGTGTCGGCGGCCCGCCGTGGCGGGCGACGCACGCCGCGGCCGGCCTGCTGATCGAGCGGGTATGCGAGTCCTTCCGCGATGAGCCCGAGACCGAGGGTCTGCGCGAAGCACTGCAGCGCGCCGGTACCGATGGCGCACTGGCCGCGATCCTCGAGCGTGCCGCGGCGCTGGTGGCGAAGCGTGGCGACGCGCTCGCCCTGGAACGCTCGCAGGTGAGCGCGATCCTCGCCCAGGTCGGCACCCGGCTCGATGAACTCGCCAGTTATTTTGACTCGGCGAGCGAGGCGACGCGCTCGAGCCTCGAGGCGACCCAGTCCCTGAACGCCAATGTCAGCGAGCAGGTCCGGGAAATGTCGCGGGGTACGCACGCGGCGACCGATCTGCGCGCCCTTCGCGCCGTCGTCGACGCCGGTTTGCGTTCGGTCAACCAGTTCGTCAGCGACTTTCGCGAGCGTGAATCCGCCCGCCTGTCGGCGCAGAGCACGCGCTCGGAGCGCATGCGCGGTCGGATCGCGGACCTCGAGAACGAGACCCGCGACTTGCAGCGAAAGCTCAGCGCCGAACGACAGATCGCGCGCGTCGATTCCTTGACGGGCGTCGCCAACCGCAAGGCGTTCGACGAGCGTCTGGCACAGGCGATCGCCGGCGTGCGGCGCGACGCTCAGCCATGCACGCTCTTGATCTGGGACATCGACAACTTCAAGTCGGTCAACGATCGCTATGGACATCGGGCCGGTGACTTGGTGATTCAGACCGTCGCCAAGGGTCTTGCCGGCGCGATCCGCGCGACCGATTTCCTGGCACGCATCGGTGGCGAGGAGTTCGCGGTGGTGATGTCTGCGTTGCGCGTGCAGGCGGCGCTGTCCGTGGCCGAGCAGCTGCGCGGCACGGTCGCGGCGCTCAAGTTCCATTTTCGCGGCGCGCCCGTGCCGATCACCGCCTCCTGCGGATTGACCGAGATCGGCATCGCCGACACCGCCGAGTCCGTGTACGAGCGCGCCGATGCGGCCTTGTATCGGGCGAAGAACGGCGGCAGAAATCGCTGCGAAGCCGCCTAGCCGCACTGGACCGATCGGTGGGATGATCGGCCGATGAGGCAGGAACTTCTGCAGATCGGCCTGGTGCTGTTCGTCGCGGCGCTCGTCGCCATGGCGACGCGCAGGCTGCGCATGCCGTACACCGTCGGGCTCGTGCTCGCGGGGATCGGTCTGGCCTTCCTGCCGGTGCATGTCGATTTCAAGCTGTCGAACCAGCTGATTTACTCGGTGTTCCTGCCGCCGCTCGTCTTCGAGGCGGCGTTGTACATGCGGTGGCCCGAGTTCAAGCGCGATCTTCCGGTCGTGGCGGTGCTGGCGAGCGTGGGTCTCGGGATCGCCGCCCTGGTGACGGCGGCGGGCATGCATTTCGGGGTCGGCTGGAGTTGGGGGGCCGCGGCCGTCTTCGGTGTGCTGATCGCCGCGACGGATCCTGTGTCGGTGATCGCGACCTTCAAGGAGGCCGGTGTGCACGGGCGCCTGCGCGGACTCGTCGAGGCGGAGAGTCTGCTCAACGACGGCACCGCGGCGGTCGCGTTCACGGTCGCGCTGCGGCTTGCGCTCGGCGGCCACGGCGATGTGCTGCAGGTGGCCGGTTCGCTCGTGGCCACGATCGGTGGCGGGATCGTCTGCGGCGCCGTCGCCGCCTTCGCGCTGCTGCTGCTCGCCGGACGCACGCACGATCACCTCGTCGAGATCACCTTCTCGACGCTCACCGCGTATGGCTCCTTCATGCTGGCCGAGCATTGGCACTTCTCGGGCGTGCTGGCCGCGCTCAGTGCCGGCCTGGTGACCGGGAATTTCCGCCGCTCGGCGCCGCAGGCCGCCGATCGCCGCGCCGCCGTGCAGGCGTTCTGGGAGTACGCGGGCTTCGTGATCAATTCGTTCGTGTTCCTGTTGATCGGCAGTCGCGAGGCGCAGCTGCACTTCGGGCCTCTGCTCGGCGCGGTCGGCGCCGCCATCCTGTTCGTGACCCTCGGCCGGGCGCTCGCGATCTACCCTCCCTGTGCGTTGTTCGCCCGCAGCCGCCTGCGGGTCGAGCGCGCGCATCAGCACGTGCTGTTCTGGGGTGGTCTGCGCGGTGCGCTGGCGCTCGCGCTTGCGCTCGAGTTGCCGGCGCGCTTCGCCGCGCGCGATTCCGTGATCACGGTCGCGTTCGCCGTGGTGGCGTTCTCCATCTTCGTGCAGGGCCTGACGATGACGCCTCTGCTGCGCCGCCTCGGCCAGCTCGACGAGGCGCCGCTCGCGCCGTTCGATCGCGGCGCATGAAGCGGCGCGCGCCGGCGCTCATTCGGCGTCGGCTTGCGCCTCGGGGGCCGCGCGTTGGAACGCCTCGATCCGCATGCACGCCTCGTGGACCGCGCGGATATTCGGATAAGGCTCGAGCGACATCTCGTAACGGCGGGCGTTGAACACCTGCGGCACCAGACAGCAGTCGGCCATTCCCGGCGTTTCACCGTGACAAAACGGCCCCGCGGGCCGGTCCCTGGCGAGCAGCTGCTCGAGCGCCGCGAAGCCGATGTCGATCCAGTGCCGGTACCATGCGTTGCGCCGATCCTCCTCGATCGCGAGGGTGGAGCCCAAATAGCGCAGCACACGCAGATT
>JABEVI010000082.1 GCA_013044085.1 Steroidobacteraceae bacterium | reverse complement strand
CTTTACCTGACCATGGAGGGCTACCGGACCTTGAGCGTCGGCAGCGCCGGGGAGGCGCTTGCGCTCGCTGCGCAACTCGGCCCCGATGACATCCTGCTCACCGACTACCGGCTGGGCGATTCGATGAGCGGCATCGACCTATTGCATCGGCTGCGGGCGCAGCTCGGTTGGGAACTGCCGGCGATCCTGCTGAGCGGGGATCTGGAGTCGGTTCTGCGGGTCGTCAAGTCGCCGATCCCGCACTGCCGTTTCCTCAGCAAGCCGGTCGACACCAACGCGCTGAGCGAGACGATCGTCTGGTTGTGCGGGCGCCCGACCGGGCAGGCGAATGAGGCACGCTGAACGCCGGCGCCGCTCAGGATTTCTCGGCTGCCGCAAGCGCGACGAGCCAGTTGCGGAAGGCCTGTACCTCGCGCCGGATCCGCCGCGGTCGCTCGGGCGTGACGACGAAGTACCCATGCTCGTCCTTGAATCCGCGTTCGACGGCGCGCACCAGTCGTCCGGTGTCGAGGTAGGCGGTGACGAAGATGCGGTGTGCGAGCGCGCAACCACTGCCGCTCGCCGCCAGTTCGAGCGCGGCGATCGTGGTGTCCACCGTCGGTCCGCTGTTGACGGGCGCGGTTTCGAGCCCGAGGTCCCGGCATACGCGCAGCCCGTGATCTTCGTAGCCCATGATGTAAATCAGCCGCTCCGTGAGCAGCGCGACTGGATCGGCGGCCTCGACCAAGGCTTGTTTCATGGCCGGGCAGCAGACGGCGAGTATCGGTTGATTCATGAGCTTCTCGGCGCGGTAGCCGTGCCAGTGGCCCGATCCGTAGCGGACCTCGAGGTCGATGGCCTCGTCCGGCGTCGCGTTGTCCCAGATTACCGAGGCGAGGCGCACGTCGATGCCCGGGTTCGCGTCCGTGAACGAGGGCAGCCGTGGGGCGAGCCAGAGCGCTGCCAAGCTGACCGGCGCGTGCACCGTGATCTGCGCGCGTTCGGGTCCCCCGAACAAGCCGCTGGTCGAATCCGCCAGTTCCTCGAACGCCTTGCGGACCGGGGGCAGGTAAGCGACCCCCATGGGCGTGAGGCGCACGCCACGCGCCAGCCTCTCGAACAAGGCAAAGCCGAGCTGCCGCTCCAGGGCACGGATCTGGTAGCTGATCGCGCCGGAGCTCAGATTCAATTCAATGGCCGCCGCACTGAAGCTCGAGGTGCGCGCGGCGGCCTCGAAGGCGCGCAACCAGGCCAGGGTCGGCAGTCCGACGACGGGTCTGGCTTTCATCGGCGGGCGCCTCGCTCAAAAAATACGGGGCTAAGGTAACAAAATATTGATTTGTGTGCCGATCAGCCGTCAATTTATCGTGGTCTACTGAACAGCAGGTCAATCATCATCGTATGAAAACTCAAGCAAAAGTCGTTATCGTCGGCGGTGGCGTCATGGGCGCGAGCCTCGCCTACCATCTCGCGCTAGAAGGCATGACGGACGTCATCGTGGTCGAGAAGCACGAACTGACGTCGGGCTCGACCTGGCATGCGGCCGGGCAGTGCCCGAGCATCACGGGCAGCTATAACCTGGCGAAGATCCACGCCTACAGCAACACGCTCTACCCCCGCCTGGAGGCGTTGACGGGACAGTACGTGAGCTGGCACTCGAGCGGCGGGCTGCGCCTCGCCAACAACGCCGCCGAACTGGCGTGGTTGCAGCGCGTCTACGGCTATTCGAAGAGCATCGGCTTCAGCATGCAAATCGTCGGCATCGACGAGATCAAACGGCTGAATCCCTATTTAAGCACCGACGGGGTGATCGCCGCGGCGTGGACCCGCGACGATGGTCATGGCGACCCGGCCGGCATCTGCAACGCGCTGGCGAAAGGCGCCCGCGACCTCGGCGTGACGGTCGTGCGTCACAACCGGGTGACCGGCATCAGCCGACGGGCGGACGGGGATTGGCAAGTCGAGACGGAAAAGGGGCCGATCATTGCCGAAATCGTGGTCAACGCCGCCGGCTGCTACGCCCGTCAGGTGGCCGCGATGGTCGGCGCCGATGCGCCGATCACCAATATGCAGCACCACTATGTGGTCACGCATCCGATCAAGGAATTCCTCGAGCGCGGCGGCGAGATTCCGGTGATGCGCGACTCCTATGCCTCCGGCTATTTCCGTCAGGAACAGAAGTCCGGCTTGATCGGTGTGTACGAACACAGCGATCTGCGCGAGGCCTGGGCACCGCAGGGTTACCCCGAGTGGGAGTCGTCGAACGAACTGTTTCCCGACGATCTCGAGCGCATCGGCCCGTGGCTCGAGCGCGCGATCGAGCGCATGCCGATCTTCGGCGACGCCGGCATTCGGCGGGTGATCAACGGCGCGATTCCGCACACACCGGACGGCGCGCCGCTGCTTGGGCCGGTACCCGGGCTGCGCAACTTCTGGGACTGCTGCGGCACCTCGTTCGGGATCGCGCAGGGCGGCGGCTGCGGGAAGTACCTGGCGCAGTGGATGGTGCATGGTGATGCCGAGATCAACATGACGGAATTCGATCCGCGTCGCTTCGGCGCCTTCGCCGACGCGGCGTACGTGCGCGACAAGGTTTTTCTCGACTACCGCACGACCTTCACGACCCGGCTTCCGGGCGAGGAGGACATGGACGGCAGGCCGCGCAAGCTCAGCCCCCTGTACGCGAGGCTCGCGGGCCATCATTGTGTCTACACCGAGACCTTCGGCTGGGAGCGGCCGAAGTGGTTCTCGCTCGACGGACGTGAGGAAGAGTGCAGCTACGCGCGCAACAACGTCTTCGAGGTGGTGCGCGACGAGGCGCTGGCGGTTCATGAACGCGTCGGCATCCTGGACCTCAGCGGCTTCTCGAAGTACGAGATCACCGGCACCGGCGCCGAGGTCTTCTTGAACCGGTTGTGTGCGAACCGCATGCCGCGAAAGCCGGGTGGCATCGGCCTCGTGCATCCCCTGTCGCCGGGCGGGCGCATCGCCGGGGAGATGACGATCAGCCGCCTGGCGGATGATCGCTTCTATGCCTTGTCGGCGGCTGCGGCCGAGTTGCGTGACCTCGACCTCCTCACCCAGGGCGTGCGCGCCGGCGAACAGGTGCGCATCGAGAACGTGACCATGGACTATGGCGTGCTGGTGCTGTCCGGGCCGCGTTCGCGCGAACTGCTGGCAACGCTCAGCGACGCGGACTTGTCGAATCAGGGATTCCGCTGGCTGTCGGCGCGCGAGATTACGGTCGCAGGCTCGCGGGTGCGCGCGTTGCGTGTCAGTTACGTCGGCGAACTCGGCTGGGAACTGCACGCGCCGATGGAGGCGATGACGAAAATCTACGACTCCCTCTGGGAGGCCGGCCGGCGGTTCGGCATCGCCGACTACGGACTTTACGCGGTCAACAGCATGCGCATGGAGAAGGCCTACAAGGCCTGGGGAAGCGAGCTGACCAATGAACTTAACATGCTGGAGGCCGACATGGCGCGCTTCATCGACTTCGGCAAGGATGATTTCGTCGGCAAGGCGGCGACGCTCGCCGCGCCGGCACGCCCCCTCAAAATCGTCTATCTCGAGGTTGAGGCGGGCGACACGGACGCCCGTGGCGCCGAACCGGTGTTGCACGGCGACGTTTGCATCGGCTTGACGACGTCCGGCGGCTACGGCCACCGCGTCCGCAAGAGTCTCGCCTTCGCCTGCGTCGATCCGGCGTACGCCGGGGCGGGAACGCGTTTCGAGGTGATGATCCAGGGTGAGCGACGGCCGGCGAGCGTGCTGGCACAAGCGGCGTTCGATCCTGACAATGCTCGGATGAGGGTTTGAAGATGGCCATGGACCTGCCCGCGCGCGCGCGCGTCGTCATCGTCGGTGGCGGAGTCGTCGGTTGCTCGATCGCCTACCATCTCGGCAAACTCGGCTGGAGCGACGTGGTGTTGCTCGAGCGCAAGCAGCTGACCTGCGGCACGACCTGGCACGCCGCCGGACTCATCGGCCAGCTTCGCCAATCGATCAACATGACCCAGCTGGCGCGCTACACCGGCGAGCTCTATCACCGTCTCGAGGCGGAGACCGGGCAGGCGACCGGCTACCGGCAGTGCGGCTCGGTCTCGCTCGCGACCACCGCCGCGCGCATGGAGGAGCTGCGTCGCAACGCCTCGATGGCCAAGGTGTTCGGACTGCGCGTCGACGTCGTCGACCGCGACGAAATCCGCGCGCTGTATCCGATCGCGAACCTCGAGGACGTGATCGGCGGCATTCACATCCCGAGCGACGGCTACGCGAACGCGGTCGACATCACCCAGGCGCTCGCCAAGGGCGCGCGCAACCGCGGTGTGCGCATCCAACAGGACTGCAAGGTGACGAAGATTCGCCACGACGGCCGGCGGGTCACGGGCGTCGATACCGAGCACGGCAGGATCGATGCCGATCACGTCGTGCTGTGCGGCGGCCTGTGGACGCGCGATCTGGCGGCGAGCGTCGGGGTGACGGTGCCGCTGCATGCCTGCGAGCATTACTACGTGCTCTTCAAGGACGTGGAGGGTTTGCATCCGGACCTGCCGGTGCTGCGCGACTACGATCACTGCAGCTACTTCAAACAGGATGCGGGCAAGCTGCTGGTCGGCGCGTTCGAGCCGCATGCCCGGCCTTGGGGCATGGAGGGCGTCGCCGAGGATTTCGCGTTCGGCGAGATCGCCGGCGATTTCAGTCATTTCGAACCCGTCCTGTTCGACGCGATGCGCCGCATCCCGGCCCTCGAGACGGCGGGGCTGCAAAAATTCTTCTGCGGACCGGAGAGTTTCACGCCGGACGTCCGCTATCACCTCGGCGAATCGCCGGAACTGCAGAATCTGTTCGTCGCCGCAGGCATGAACTCGATCGGACTGCAGTCGGCGGGCGGCGTCGGCAAGGTGGTCGCCGAGTGGATTCGCGACGGCCATCCGCCGGTCGATCTGTGGGAAGTGGACGTGCGTCGTAACATGCCGTTTCAGGCGAACCGCAAGTACCTGCGCACACGCGTCTCGGAGAGCCTCGGATTGCTGTATGCGACGCATTGGCCGTTTCGCCAGTACGAGACCGCGCGCGGCGTGCGCCGTTCGGCGCTGCACGACCGGCTGGCGGCGGCGGGCGCCTGCTTCGGCGAGGCTTTTGGCTGGGAGCGGGCGAACTGGTTTGCCGCGGCCGGCACGAAGCCCGTCTATGAATACAGCTATGGGCGGCAGAACTGGTTCGAGCACAGCGCGCACGAGCACCGGGCGGTGCGCGGCGCGGTTGGCTTGTTCGATCAGTCCTCGTTCGCGAAATTCAGGCTCGAGGGGGTGGATGCGGCCCGGGTGCTGGGCCGGGTGTGCGCGAACGACGTCGACGTCGCGCCGGGCCGGGTCGTATACACGCAGTGGCTCAACGAGCGCGGCGGCATCGAGGCCGACCTCACCATCACCCGTCTGGACGAGACCGCGTTTCTGATCGTCGGCGGCGCCGAGACCGAGACGCGCGATTTTAACTGGCTGAAGCGGCACATCGAACCCGGCTCGCATTGCGTGCTCACGAACGTAAGCTCGGCGATGGGCGTGCTCTCGGTCATGGGACCGAACTCGCGGCAGTTGCTGCAAACCCTGACGCCGGATGATCTGTCGAACGCGGCGTTCCCGTTCGCGACCAGCCGCACCATCGAACTCGGCTATGCGCTGGTGCGCGCGACGCGGATCACCTATGTCGGCGAACTCGGCTGGGAACTGTACGTGCCGACCGAGTTCATGGTCGGCGTCTACGAGGAAATCCTCGCCGCCGGGGCGGAGCATGGACTCGTGCACGCGGGCTATCACGCGCTCAATTCCCTGCGCATCGAGAAGGCCTACCGTCACTGGGGTCATGACATCACCGATGAGGAGACACCGCTCGAGGCGGGGCTCGGCTTCGCCGTCAAGTTCGAGAAGGCCGGCGGCTTCATCGGCCGTGAGGCGCTGCTGCGCCAGCGCGAGGCGGGCGTGCGCCGCCGGCTGGTGCAGTTCAAGCTGGATTCGTCCGAGCCGCTGCTGTACCACAACGAACCGATCTGGCGGGGCGCGGAGCTCGTCGGCCACATCCGCTCGGGGATGTTCGCCCATTCCCTGGGCGCGGCGGTCGGCCTGGGTTACGTGCGCGCACCGGACGATGCGCCGGTCGAATCGATCGGCGCCCGGGATTACGAGATCGAGATCGCCGGCCGGCGCCACGCGGCGAGCGCCTCGCTGCAGCCTTTTTACGATCCGCGCAACGAGCGCATCAAGCGCTGAACGCGGTTCGGCACACACGACCAAGGAGCATGAATATGACGACGGCAAACGCGATTGCGCCGGCCGCAATGGATCAGGACACCGGCTACAGCCTCGAGCGCAGGTTCTACTGCGACGAGGAGTACTACGCGCGCGACATGGAACGTGTCGCCGGCCGCAAGTGGATCGTCGCCGGACACGTCGATCAAGTGCGCCAGAAAGGCGACTATTTCCTCTTCCGGATCGGTGGCGAGTCGCTCATCGTCGTGCGCAGCGACGAGTCGCGCATCAACGCCTTCTACAACGTCTGCCGGCACCGGGGTTCGCTGATCTGCACCGAGTCCTCGGGCCGGGTCCACAGACTGACCTGTGCGTATCACGCCTGGAGCTACGGGCTCGATGGGGCGCTGCTCGCGGCGAGGCTCATGCCGGCCGATTTCGCCAAACAGGACAATGGGCTGCATCGCGCCCATGTGCGGGTTTTCCATGGTTTCATCTTCGTGAACCTGAGCGACGGCGAGCCCGTGGATTTCCAGACGACCTTCGGCGATCTCGAGCCTTACCTCGACTTCCATGGCTTCGCGAATGCGAAGATCGCGCATCGCATCTCCTACCCGACGAGCGCGAACTGGAAGCTGGTCGTGGAGAATTTCGTCGAGTGTTACCACTGCACGCCGTCGCATCCGGAATTCAGCTCCATGCATCCGGCGGACGCGCTGATCGCGTTCGGTGCCGGTCCGAGTTCGGGGCCGAAGGACGCGGTGCAGAGCTACCTGCCCACCCTGCAGGCTTGGGAACGGCGTGCCGCCGCGCTCGGCAGGCCGATCGGCACCGTCGATGACGGGCCGGATTCCTCGCACCTGAGGCTCTTGTTGCAGCGGACCATCCGCGAGGGCTACGAGAGCGAGACCGAAGACGGACAGCCCGCATCGTCCTTGATGGGCAAGCGTCTCGGCTTCGACCAAGGACGCATGTACGTCTCGTTCAGCCCGTTCACGCACGTCGTCGCGACCAATGACTTCGCGGTGCTGTTTCAGTTCACGCCGCGCGGCCCGATGAACACCGACGTCGATCTGACCTGGCTCGTCGACGGCAAGGCCGAGGGCTACGACGTGCCGAAGATGATCTGGGGCTGGGACCGGACGACGCTGCAGGACAAACGGATCACCGAGAACAACCAGGCCGGGATCCTCTCCAAGCGCTACCAGCCGGGGCGCTACTCGCAGCACGAGCGGCGGGTCGCGACCTTCCAGCAGTGGTATTTGCGCGAGCTCGGCGCACCGCAGGCTTGAGCGTAGCGGCTCAGCGTTCGTCGTTCGCCGCGCCCTTGCGGGCATGGGCGGCCGAGAGGCGCCGCATCATCGGGATCGCGGCGACGGCGATCGCAGTGCAGAGGATCGCCGCGACGCCCAGTTCGTTGAACAGCTTGGTGTAGACCGGCAGCGTCGCCGCGTGCAGACTGTCGCTGAAGCGCAGCAGCAGCTGCTGCGTCGAGGCCGGCAGCTGGTCGAACGGCGCGGCATGCGCGGCGGCGAGCGTCCGCCCGAGTTTGGCGGCGTCGTCTACCGGCAGGGAGCCGACCCACTGGCGGAAGTCATCGAGTTTGAGCGTGAGCGCCTGCGGGTAGGCGCTCGCGATGCGGCTCATGCCGCGGGCCGGCACCATCTTCACGATCTGGGAGATGCGGCTCGGGATGCTCGCAAAATTGGCGACCACGCCGCCGAGATAGCCGGAAATGCCGACCGCGACGAAATACGCCCCCATCATGAAGCCGCCCATCCGCGCCGGAATGTAGCGCGCGATCATCGCCAGCCCGAGTCCGCTCACCAGGAGTTCGCCGAGGGAATAGAAGCCGTAGCCCCAGATCATGTACCAGGACGAGGTCATGCCGTCGACGGCGGTGCGTCCGGAGAAGCCGTAGATGAAGTAGCCGATCGCGACCACCGCGAAGCCGAGCGCGAACTTCGCCGCGATCGACAGATCCTTGCCGCGCGCGCCGGCGCGGGTATAGGCCCAGGCGAGCAGGGGGCTCAAGAGCATGATCCAGATCGGGTTCAGCGCCTGGTACTGCGCCGGATTCCAAGTCCACAGGCGGATTCCGAACAGGCCCTGATGCCAGTCGACGTTGCGCAGCGCGAACAAGGCGAGCGAGGTCGACATCTGCTGGTAAAAAATGAAGAAGAAAATCGTCTGCACGACGAGCACCAGCGCCGCGATCAATCCGGCACGCTCGTCCCGGTGGCTGTTCAAGATCAGCCGCGCGAAGATCCCGAGCAGAACCGCGCCGGCAGCGTAAACGAAGATGCGCGCGACCGATTCGTACTGCAGCACGACCGCCGAGCCGGCGACGCAGAGCAGGCCGCCGCCGAGCACCGCGAGCAGTCGGCCGGGGCGCGCCGGCGAGGCGTCGGGCTCGGAGCCGATGTGCCGCATCGCCTTGCGCATCAGCAGGTAGTTGCCCAAGCCGACGCCTAAGCCCGCGAAGCAAACCGCGAACGCGGCGTGCCAGCCGAGGTTGTGCCCGTAGACGCGGTTCACGTAGTCCTTGATCCAGGGCGTCAATAGCATCGACACCGTCGAGCCGACGTTGACGGCCATGTAGTACAGCGTGAATGCGCTGTCGATCTTGGCATCGTCGCCCTCGTAGATCTTGCGCACCAGGTTGGCCGCATTCGGTTTGAACAGGCCGTTGCCGACGACGATCACGCCGAGGGCGCCGAACAGGGTCCAGGTGTCCTCGCTCGGCACCGCCATCAGCGCATAGCCGAGGGCGAGCACACAGGCGCCGATCAACATGGTGCGGCGGGTGCCGAGGTACTTGTCGCCGATCCAGCCGCCGACCGCCGGCGCAACGTAGATGAGCGCCGTGGCGGCGCTGAACACGAGGTTGGCGCGGTCATCCGGGAATCCGAGACGCTCGACCATGTAATAGACGATCAGCGCCTGCATGCCGTAGAAGCCGAAGCGCTCCCACATCTCGATCAGGTAGACCGCCGCGAACGAGCGGGTCTGGGTGGCTGCGGGTGTTTGCGTCTGCATGCGGATCACCGTCTCTTTGGCCGACTCGGACCAAGGTTAACCGATCCGCCGTTGCGACGGGTGATGCTAGACTCGCACGCTTGGCGCGCTAAATCCCACCTGCGCGCTTGGGAGTGACGATGCGGCACCCGTTCCGCCGAAACCTGCTACCGATGTTCGTTCTTGCCGTCGCGTGCGGTCTGAACGCGCATGCGGCCGGCTATGCCCCCTCGCTGCTCGGCGGAATGCATTGGCGCTTCATCGGACCGTTCCGCGGGGGTCGGGTGCTCGCGGTGACCGGGGTGCCCGGCCAGCCGCAGCATTGGTACTTCGGCGCGGTCGACGGGGGTGTTTGGGAGACACTCGACGCCGGCCGCACCTGGCGGCCGATCTTCGATCATGAACCGGTGGCCTCGATCGGCGCAATCGCGGTGGCGCCGTCGAATCCGCAGGTGATCTACGTCGGTACCGGCGAGGCCGACATGCGCTCGGACATCGCGCAGGGTGATGGTGTCTATAAGTCCCTCGACGGCGGCAAGACCTGGGTCCACGTCGGCCTCACCGACACACGGCAGATCGCGGCGATACTCATCGATCCTGGCAACGCGGACGTCGTCTATGTGGCGGCGCTCGGTCATCCCTACGGCCCCAACGCGATGCGCGGCGTGTTCAAGACGACCGACGGCGGAAGGACCTGGCGTAAGATCCTCTACCGTGGCGTCGATACCGGGGCGGTCGATCTGGCCTTCCAGCCCGGCGATCCGCGGGTGATCTACGCGGCCTTGTGGCAGACGCGCCGACCGCCGTGGAACATCTACCCGCCTTCCAGTGGTCCGGGCGGCGGGCTGTACAAATCGGCCGACGGTGGCCTCCACTGGCGGCGCCTCGGCGGCGGCCTGCCCGCTCATACCGGCAGGATCGGTATCGCGCTTTCGCCGGCCGCGCCGCGGCGCGTCTACGCGATCGTCGACGCGGCGGCCGGCGGGTTGTACCGCTCCGACGACGGCGGTGCGCACTGGCGGCGGCAGAGTGCGGACCCGCGGATCTGGCAGCGCGGCTGGTATTTCGGTGGCATTACCGTCGATCCGGCCGATGCGAACCGCCTGTGGGTGATGAACACGATCGTGCTTCACTCGGACGACGGCGGCAAGCTGTTCTTGCCGCAGAAAGGCGACCCGACCGGGGATGACTTCCATGAACTGTGGATCGATCCGAGCGACCCGAATCAGCGCATCCTCGGCACCGACCAGGGGACCTTGATCACGCTGAACGGCGGCAGGAGTTGGAGTTCCTGGTTCAATCAGCCGACCGCGCAGATCTATCACGTCGCGACCGACGACCGATTCCCCTACGATGTCT
>JABEVI010000296.1 GCA_013044085.1 Steroidobacteraceae bacterium | reverse complement strand
GTCGTCCAGGGTCGCAAGGTCGACGCCATCGAGGCTCACTCGGCCCGCATCGGGCCGGTCCAGGCCGGCGAGCAGGTTCAGCAGCGTCGTCTTGCCGACCCCGGACTCGCCCATGATCGCCAGGTACTCGCCTTCGGCGACCTGCAGGTCGATGTCCTCGAGCACCGCCGGCCGGTCGTTGCGATAGCGTTTGGCGACCGCCTCGAGCCGCAGGATAACTGTCACCGGCGGGCCGCCGCCTCAGGCGGCGTCGACGCCGATGACCGCCTTGGTCTCGAGAAAATCGCGCAAGCCGTATTCACCGTACTCGCGGCCGTTGCCCGACATCTTGAATCCGCCGAAGGGCGTCTTCCAGTCGCCGGCGGCGCCGTTGATGGTCACCTGCCCGGCGCGGATGCGGTCGGCGACGCGGCGCGCGTGCACGTTGTCGCGCGACCAGACGTATCCGGACAAGCCGTAGGGCGTATCGTTGGCGATTCGAATCGCCTCTTCCTCGGTCTTGTACGGCAGAATGCACAGCACCGGCCCGAAGATTTCCTCGCGCGCGATCGACATGTCATTGCTGACGTTCGAGAAGATCGTCGGGCGGATGTAATAGCCCTTCGTCATTCCTTCCGGCAGGCCCGGGCCGCCGATCAACACCTTGGCGCCCTCGGCGATGCCGTTCTTGATGTGGCCTTGGACTCGGTCGAACTGGATCTTCGAGACGACCGGCCCCATCTGCGTCCCGGGCGCCGCCGGGTCGCCGACGACGACCGCCGCCGCGATGCGCTTTGCGAGTTCCTCGACCTCCGCCAATTTGCCTTCCGGTACGAGCAGGCGCGTCGGCGCGTTGCAGGATTGGCCGGTGTTTTGAAATACGTGCAGGACGCTGCGTTTCACCGCGCGTTCGAGATCCGCATCCTCCAGCAGGACGTTCGGCGACTTGCCGCCGAGTTCCTGTTGAACCCGCTTGACCGACGCCGCGGCGCTTTTTGCGATCTCGGTTCCGGCACGCGTCGAACCGGTGAACGCGACCATGTCGATTTCGGCGTGCGACACGAGCGGTGCTCCGACGCGCATTCCGTCGCCGTTGATGAGGTTGAATACGCCCTTCGGCACACCCGCCTCGTCCATGACCTTCGCCCACAGGATCGCGCTGAAGGGCGAGAACTCGGATGGCTTGAGGACCATCGTGCAACCCGCGGCGAGCGCCGGCACCACCTTGGCGGCGACCTGGTTGATCGGCCAGTTCCACGGGGTGATCAAGGCGCAAACGCCGACCGGTTCGAGCACGATCCGGGTCGAACCGCGGACTTCCTCGAATTTGAAGGTCTTCAGCACGTCGATCATCGCTTCGAGGTGGCCTGTGCCGCAGCCGGCCTGCGAGCCCTGCGCGAGTGTGATCGGCGCGCCCATCTCGGCCGAGATCGCCTCGGCGATCTCGGCATAGCGGGCCTTGTATCGCTCCAGTATCCGTTCGAGAAGCGCCAGGCGTTGGGCGCCGGTAGTGCGTGAGAAGGTCTCGAATGCGCGCCGGGCCGCGGCGACCGCGAGGTCGACGTCCGCTGCTCCGCCCATGGAGATCACTCCCGCGACTTCCTCGTTCGCCGGGTTGATCACTTTGAATTCCTCCGGCTTGGCCGGCTCGACCCATCGACCGTCGATGTAGAATTTACGCTCGTCGTACATGGTGACTTCGCATCCTCGGGAAAGTGGCAGCAAACGGCCGGCAATTGTACTAGAACCGGCCTGTCGTCGCTTGCCGACATCGAAAGCGGTCGCGGTGCCTGGATGCCGTATTGGCGTTTAGACTCGTTCCTCGACAAAATAGCCGGCTTCGGCGCGGCGCGCGTCGTGGGGAGAAGTTGAGTATGCGGCGTTTCGGATCCTGGTGCTTGATACTCGCCTGTCTGCTCGGTGCGCCGACAGGCCGCGCCGCCGAATGGAACCCTGTGCGACGCGAGCCGATCGCGATCGGCCCGCAGGCGGAGCGGATCATCGTCGGCTTCAAGGCGAGTGTGGCGAACGCCCAGAGCGTGGTGATCAACGCGCGGGTGCATGCGCAAAGCGTGCGCATCGTCGAGGCCCGCACGTCACCCGCGGATGTGTCGGCGCTCGCACAGCGCACCGGAATCGCGTTGGCGCACTCGCGGCAGTTGACGCCCGACATGCACGTGCTGTTTCTGCCGAACAGGCTGTACGGCGAGGCCGTGCTCGAGTTGCTCGCGAAGTTGCGCGCCGATCCGGCGGTCGCGTTCGCCGCCGTCGATCATCGCCGTTACGCGCTCGCGGCAAACAGCCCCGACGATCCGCTGTTTGCCGCGTCGGCGACGCCGACGTTGTGCACCGTCGCCGACGGCTGCAGCCCGGCACAGAGCTATTACGGCGGCCAGTGGTACATGCGGGCGCCGCCGGTGGTGGCGAATTCGACGGACGATGACCTGGCCGCCACCGATGCGGTCGACGCCTGGGGCATCACGACCGGCAGTTCGGGCGTCGTGATCGCCGACGTCGACACGGGCGTGATCTTCGAGCATCCGGATCTCGGCCGGGCCGGCTTCGGCGGGCGGTTGCTGCCAGGCTACGATTTCGTCGGTCAGGATTTCGATCCGGTCAACGGCAACTCGCTCGGCACCTACAAAGTGGCCAACGACGGCGATGGCTGGGATCCGGACCCATCCGACCCCGGTGATTGGGTCGACAGCACGGATTTCGCCTACAAAGATGTTTATGGTAACAACCTGTTCCCGCAGGCAAGCTGTGGCCAGCCCGGCGCAACGAGCGGCAGTTACCTGCCGGTCGACAGTTCCTGGCACGGCACCCGCGTCTCCGGCATCCTCGGCGCGCTGACCAACAATGCCGTGGGCATCGCCGGCATGACCTGGGGGCCGTACCTGCTGCCGGTCCGGGCTCTCGGCAAGTGCGGCGGTTACGACTCGGACATCATCGCCGGAATCGAGTGGGCCGCGGGCATGCCGGTCACCGATTCAGCCGGCAACGCCGTGCCGAGCAATCCTTACCCCGCGAGCATCATCAACCTGAGTCTCGGCGGTTCGCCGACGGCGGCGGGCGCTTGCCCGAGTTCCTATCAAAGCGTTTTGCAGCAAATCACCCAAATGGGAGTGCTGGTGGTCGCATCCGCGGGTAACGGCGGGGCGCCGGGCACGCCCGACACGGTGGACGCGCCGGCCGTCTGCAGTTCGATACCAGGTGTCGTCGCGGTCGCCGGACTGCGCAATGTGGGCACCAAGGTCGGTTATAGCAGCAACGGACCGGAGGTCACGATCTCGGCGCCCGCCGGCAATTGTGTGCAGTTGTCGGGTGCCTGCCTGCGCACGCTCGATACGACCACGAATGGCGGCACGACCTCGCCGAATTTGACCCAGAACACCTATACGAATCAGATGAATCCGAATCTCGGCACGAGCTTTTCGGCGCCGATTGTCGCCGGCATCGCCGCTCTGATGCGCTCCGTGAATGCGAACCTGACGCCCGCGCAACTGTCCGCACGGCTCGCCTCGAGCGCCACTCCCTTCCCGGCGAATACGGGCAATCTGCCGGTCTGTCCGCAGGCGGACCAGACGACCGGGGAATGCTCGTGCCCGCCGAGCGGACAATGCGGTGCGGGTATGGTCAATGCGCTCGCCGCGGTCGACGCGGCGCTGCGACCGATTGCCGCCGTGAAGATGCCGACGACGGTCGCCACCGGCCAAAATGCAAGTTTCGATGCGAGTGGCAGTGCGGCGGCCTGTGGCCGGACGATTGCCACCTATGCCTGGCAGGTGAGCGGCGGCGTTCAACTCGCTTCCAGCGCGAACGCCGCGCAGGTCAGCGTGATTCCCGGGACGACGGCGGGTACCTTGACGCTGACGGTCACGGATTCGGCCGGACAAACGGACGTGGCGACGATCCAGGTGCCCGCAAACGGCGCGCCGACCGCGCCGCCCGACGTGCTCCCCACGGCGGGCTCCGCCGCCACCGCCTGCCCGACACCGCTCGCCTTCAGCGCGGCCGCACCGACGATCGGCGCGGCGTTCTCTCCGTCGAGCGTCGGTGAGAATGTCACCTCGACGTTGACGATCACCTTCACCAATGCGAATCCGTTCGCGCTCACCGAGGTGGCGTTCAATTACACCCTGCCCAACAATTTGACGATCCCGGCAACGCCGCAGACCACGACGAATTGTACCGGTGGGCAGCTCTCGGCGAGCTATTCGACCACCAATATCGCCATCACGGGCGCCGTGATTCCGGTGAACGGTAGTTGCTCGGTCGTAGTACCGGTCGTGAGCTCGCAGGCCGGCAGTTATGCGCTCAACCTCGGTGCGGGCGTGCTCTCGACCGGTCCGGCCGGGGGCAATATGACGCCGGCGGCCGCGAGCTTGACCGTCACCTCGCCGGGCGGCGGTGGTGAGGTCGGATGGCCGGATTTGCTGGTAGGCGCGGTGATACTCGTCGTGTCGCGGCGGCGGCCAACGGCGCGGCGGGCACGCGATGAATGACGCACGCGTGGTGATCGAGACGGTCCGCGCGCATACCGATCCCCGCGGCGCCCTGTTCGAACCGCTCGACGATGAAGGCCTTGCGCAGCAGCACAATGTGCACGTCGTGCTGACGCGTCCGAACGAGGTGCGCGGCAATCATTGGCATCGCGTGGCGTGGGAGACGACCGCGGTCGTCGGGCCTTGCCACGTGCG
>JABEVI010000081.1 GCA_013044085.1 Steroidobacteraceae bacterium | reverse complement strand
GGGTGTTGCCTCGACCGAGGAGCGTGACGATGCGCGTGCTCGCGTCCGTGCTGCGAGCGAGAACTATCAGGCCGCCCGGCAAAGCTACCTGCTCGCGGTGCAAGGACCCCGCCGGGAGCAGATCGCGGCGGCGCGACATGCCTATGATGCGGCCGTTGCCGCCACGGCGCTCGCCGCCCGGGAACTCGCCGACACCCGGCTGTACGCGCCGGCCGACGGCACCGTCGAGGACCGGATTCTGGAGCCCGGCGACATGGCCTCGCCCGGCGTCCCGGTGTACACGATCGCCTTGACATCGCCGCTCTGGGTGCGCGCTTACCTGCCTGAGAAGGACTTGGGCCGGGTTCGTCCCGGCATGGCGGCGACGGTCGGCACCGACAGCTATCCGGGACATCTCTATCACGGCTGGATCGGTTATCTCTCACCGACTTCCGAGTTCACACCGAAGACCGTGCAAACTGCGGAGTTGCGCACCGCGCTGGTCTATCAATTGCGGGTCTTTGTCTGCGATGCGCAGGGGCAATTGCGGCTCGGGATGCCGGCGACCGTCCACATCGATCTTCGGTCGAAGGTGCCGACGGTGTCACCCGGCTGCGGACCGGCCGATGTCCGCCGCCCCTGACACCGGTCCGGCGCTGCGCCTCGAGGCGGTTTGGCGCCGCTTTCGGGCCGGCAAGCGCATCGTCACCGCACTCGCCGGAATCAGCGCGAGCGCGGCGCGCGGCCGCGTCACCGGACTGATCGGACCCGACGGTGCCGGCAAGACGACCTTGATGAGACTGATCGCGGGTCTGCTGCGCGCCGACTCGGGCCGGATCGACGTGCTCGGCATCGATGTCGCGCAAGACCCGCTCGCCGTGCAGTCACGCATCGGCTACATGCCGCAGCGTTTCGGTCTGTATGAAGACCTCAGCGTCCGCGAGAATCTCGACCTGTATGCCGATCTGCAGGGTGTACCCCAGGAAGTGCGGGCGGCGCGCTATGCCGAGCTGCTGCACATGACCGGGCTCGGCACCTTCACCGCCCGCATCGCCGGACGCCTGTCGGGCGGAATGAAACAAAAGCTCGGTCTGGCGTGCACGCTCCTGCAACCGCCGCAACTGCTGCTGCTCGACGAGCCGACCGTCGGCGTGGATCCGGTGTCGCGGCGCGAATTGTGGCAAATCATCGACCACTTGACGCGTGATGCGGCGACGACGGTGCTGTTCAGCACCGCTTATCTGGATGAAGCGGAGCGTTGCGATGCCGTTCTGCTGTTGCACGACGGCCGCCTGCTCGGCAGCGGGGCGCCGGCGCACTTCACCAACGAGATGGCGGGGCATAGCTTCTATGCGAGCGCCGCCGTGGGGCGGCGCCACCTGCAAGAGCGCTTGGCGGCGATGCCCGAGGTGATCGACGCCGTGATCCAGGGAAGCCGCGTGCGCGTCGTGACCGCTTTGGCCGCGCCGCTCGATGCGGCGGCGCTCGGTCCGCAGGTGGCGGATTTCGCGATGACACCGACGCCGCCGCGTTTCGAGGACAGTTTCGTCGCGCGCCTGCGCAAGGTCGCGGCGAGTCCACCACCGCCGGTCGGTGCCGGGACGGCGGCCGCGCCCGCACCGGTGCCGGCCGAAGCGGTGATCGCCGTCGAGAACCTCACGTGCGACTTCGGTGCCTTCCGCGCCGTCGACGCGGTCAGCTTCAGCGTTGCGCGTGGCGAGATCTTCGGGCTGCTCGGCGCCAACGGCGCGGGCAAATCCACGACTTTTCGCATGCTCTGCGGACTGTTGCCGCCGTCACACGGCGTCTTGCGGGTCGCCGGCTACGATTTGCGCAACGCCGCGGCGCCGGCGCGTCGGCAGATCGGTTACATGGCGCAGAAATTCTCCCTGTACGCGGATCTGTCGGTGCGGCAGAACCTGCGGTTTTTCAGCAGCGTCTACCGGCTCGCCGGCGCGCAGCAGAGAACGCGGATCGACTGGGCGGTCGCGCAGTTCGAGTTGGGGGAGATGCTCGATGCCACGGCGCGCGACCTCGCACTCGGCTTCAAGCAGCGGCTCGCGCTCGCCTGTGCGCTGATGCACGAACCGCAGATCCTGTTCCTCGACGAACCGACCTCCGGCGTCGATCCGCTGGCACGGCGCGAGTTTTGGCGACGCATCAACCTGCTGGCGGCGGCGGGAGTCACAGTGCTCGTGACCACTCACTTCATGGAAGAGGCCGAGTATTGCGATCGGCTGCTCATCATGGCGCAGGGGCGTGTGCTGACGGCCGGCACGCCCGAAGCGATCAAGGCGGCGGCGCGTAACGCCGAGCGTCCGGATCCGACGATGGAAGAGGCGTTCATCGCGGTGATCGAGGCGGCGGCAACAGCGACTACGGTGGCGGCATGAAGGCCGCCTTCGTGCGCCTGCGCGCGCTGATGCGCAAGGAAGCGGTGCAGATCGCGCGCGACCCCTCGGCGCTCGCGATCGCGTTCCTGCTGCCGGCGGCCTTGCTGTTCATCTTCGGCTACGGGGTGTCGCTCGATGCGCGCAACGTGCCGCTGGCGATCGTCGTCGAACGGCCCGACGCCCTGACGGCGAGCTTCACGAGCCAGTTCGCGCACTCGGCGTACCTGCGGCCGCAGCCTTACCGCGACATTCAGCGGGCGGAGCGGGCGATGGTGGCCAATCGCGTCGACGGCATCGTCTGGCTGCGCAGCGATTTCACGCGCCGCGCGCTGTCACAGGGCGGCGCGCCCATCGGTGTCATCGTCAACGGTGTCGACGCGAACACCGCCCGCATCGTCGAGGGCTATGTGCAACAGGTCTGGGCCGCGTGGATAGCCACGCACCGCCTCGCCGTGGGACGCCCGGCCCTGCTGCCGCTCGCCCTCGAGCCGCAGGTGCGTTTCAACCGCGCCGTGAGCAGCAGGGACTTCCTGATTCCCGGGCTGATCGCGGTGATCATGACACTCACCGGCGCGCTGCTCACCGCATTGGTGATCGCGCGCGAGTGGGAGCGCGGCACGATGGAGGCGCTGATGGTGACGCGCGTGCGCATGTGGGAGATATTGCTCGCCAAGCTCGTGCCTTACTTTCTCCTCGGCATGGGCGGCATGGCCGTGTCGGTGGCGATCGCGGTATTTTTGTTCGGCGTGCCGCTGCACGGCTCGATGCTCGTCCTCACCGCCACCTCGGCGCTGTTCATGCTCGCGGCGCTCGGCATGGGGTTGCTCATTTCCGGCGTGGCGCGCAATCAATTCATCGCCGGTCAGATCGCGATCATCGTCGCCTTTCTGCCCGCGTACATACTTTCCGGCTTCGTGTTCGACATCAACAGCATGCCCTGGCCGGTTCGAATCGTTACCCACGTGGTCGCGGCGCGCTATTTCGTCGCGATCCTGCAGTCGGTGTTCCTTGCCGGCGACATCTGGTCCGTGATCCTGCCGAATGCGGCGGCTCTCGCGCTCATGGCGTTGATCTTTCTCGGCCTGGCGCGTGCGAACGCGCACAAGCGGCTGGATTGAACGGCATGTGGCGTCCGGTCTTCGCGCTGATCCGCAAGGAGCTGCTGGCGGTGCTGCGCGACACCCGCAGCCGCATGGTGTTGATCGGGCCGCCGCTGATCCAGTTGCTCGTCTTCGGCTATGCCGCCACCTTCGACCTGAACCACGTGCCGATCGCGATCTACAACCAGGATCATTCGCAGGCCTCCCGCGCGCTCGTGGCCCGCTTCGCCGGTTCCCCGACCTTCACCGTGCGCGACGTGCTCGGCAGCGCGCGACGTGCCGATGGCCTGCTCGATTCGCGCCAGGTGCAGATGCTGCTCGTGATCGACCCGCGGTTCACGCGCGATCTTCTCGCCGGCCGGCCCGCGCCCGTACAACTCATCGTCGACGGCCGCAATTCGAACACGGCGCTGCTGATCGAGGGCTACGCCAGCACCATCCTCGACGATTTCTCGCTGGCGTGGTCCGCGGCACACGGTGCGCCCAAGCCCACCGCGGTGCTCGATCTGCGCACCCGCTACAATCAGACGCTCGCCTCGCGCTGGTTCATCGTGCCCGGCATCGTCGCACTTCTGACCCAGGTCGTGACCCTGCTGGTGGTCGCGCTGTCGGTCGCACGCGAGCGCGAAATGGGCACTTTCGATCAGCTGCTGGTCACGCCGCTGAGGCGGATCGACATCCTGCTCGGCAAGGGTGTCCCGGGGGTTTTGATCGGTCTGTTCGAGGCAACGGTGATCATCATGGCCACGGTGCTGTGGTTTCACGTGCCGCTTCGCGGCGGACTCGCGCCGTTGTATTTCGGGCTGTTGTTGTTCGTGATCGCCGTCACCGGCATCGGACTGGCGATTTCCGCGCTGTCGGCGACACAGCAGCAGGCGCTGCTGGGGGCATTTTTGTTCATGGTCCCCTCCGTAATCCTGTCCGGCTTCGCAACCCCGATCGCCAACATGCCGGGCTGGGTGCAGGTGCTGACCTTGATCAATCCAATGCGCTACATCCTCGTGGTGGTGCGCGGCGTGTTTCTCCAGGGGGCCGGATTCTCCGAGCTTGGCAGTGACTTCTGGCCGATGGCGCTGATCGGATTCATCTCCCTGGCGGCGGCCGGCTGGCTGTTTCGAAAGCGCGTGGTCTGAAGTCATCGTGCCGGCAGCGGGTCGCCTTGCATCGCGCCTCGCGGACTGAAATCATTGCGCCGATGTCGGAAGCGAACAGCGAAACGTCGGATGGCGTACTGACCGAGGCCCGGGCGCTGGCCGCCCTGCCGGCCGGCGACCATCAGGCGGGCGAGTTGCAGGCGAGGCTGGAAACGCTGCGTGGACGCTATCGCGCGGCGCCGCAGCTGTTCACGCAGGAGGCCGTGGGACTGCTGCGCGATGCGGCGGAACGGGCACGTCTGAGCGGCACGGCGGATGGCGATGAGCGGGCGCACAGCGTGTTGCGCGAGGTGTTCGGCTATCCGCAATTTCGGCCTGGCCAGCTCGACATCATTCGCGCGACCCTGTCCGGACGCGACTGTCTCGGCATCATGCCGACCGGGGCCGGCAAGTCCGTGACCTATCAGATTCCGGCGCGCCTGCTCGGCGGGGTGACGTTGGTCGTCTCGCCGCTGATCTCGCTGATGCAGGATCAAGTGGAGGCGATGGCCGAGATCGGGATTCGAGCCACGTTCCTCAATTCGTCGCTCGATCCGCAGGAGCGGTCGCGGCGCACGGCCCGGGTCCGGGCCGGGGAATTCGAGCTGCTCTATGCGGCGCCGGAGGGAATCGACGCCTCGGTCGGCCGGCTGCTCGATTCGCTCGACTTGAAAATGGTCGCCGTGGACGAGGCACACTGTATCAGCGAGTGGGGCCACGACTTTCGGCCCGCCTACCGCAATCTTGCCGGGCTGAAGCGGCGGTTCGCGGGATTGCCGGTGCTCGCACTGACCGCGACCGCGACGCCCGGCGTGACCAAGGACATCATCGAGCAACTCGCCCTTCGCGACCCGCTGCTGATCCGGGGCTCCTTTTTCCGCCCGAACCTGCGCTTGTTCTCGGTGAAGAAGGGCGGGGGCGACGGTGTGCGGGAGATGATCCTGCGTCTCGTGCTTGCGCGGCGCGGGGAGTCGGGAATCGTCTATTGCCTGTCGCGCAAGGCGGCGGAGTCGACCGCCGAGTTTCTCCGGCGCCACGGCGTGCGTGCCGCGGCCTATCACGCCGGACTTTCGCCCGAGGAACGCGCCGCCACGCAGGAGCGATTTCGTCGCGATGACATCGAAGTCGTTTGCGCAACGGTCGCGTTCGGCATGGGCATCGACAAGTCGAACGTGCGTTTCGTGATCCATCGCGACATGCCGCGCTCGATCGAGGGGTACTACCAGGAAATCGGTCGCGCGGGCCGGGACGGCGCCGCCGCGGATTGCATTCTCTTTTACTCCTGGGCGGACGTGATTTCCCTCGATCGCCTGAGCGAGCGGCCGGAAGCACCCGCGGGCGAACTCGCCGAGCAGCAGCGGCGCGCCGCGCGCCGGGTGTTCGATCTGGCCGATGGCGCCGACTGTCAGTGGCGAAGGCTCGCCTGGCATTTCGCGGAACGGATCGCCGCCTGTGCCGATTCCTGCGGGCATTGTGCGGGGATCGACGTGCTCGCGCAGGCTGGCCAGAGTGCGCGGCCGCGACCGCGGGTGCTACGCGACGCCGTTGCGCCGTCGCGGCTGCCGGACGAGGCTCTGTTCGAGCGGCTGCGGGTGCTGCGCAAGCGGCTTGCCGATGCCCGCGGGGTCCCCGCCTACGTGGTCTTCAATGACCGCACTCTGCAGGAAATGGCGCTCAAGGGACCGCGCACCCGGGCCGAACTGCTCGCCGTGCATGGCGTCGGCCAGAAGAAGCTCGATGAATATGGGGATGCGTTCCTCGCCGAGATCGCCGAGGGCTGAGTGCGCGGCGGCCCGGACCCGGCGGCTTGCAATTGCGCGGCGCGCTGGCGAGGATGAGCGCCAAGCAGCCGCGCGGCGGCGATGAGACCAGCCATGCCCGACACGAAGTCGTTCCACATGTCCCCGGAAGAATTCCGCCGCCAGGGCTACGCGGTGATCGACTGGATCGCGGATTATTTCGCGCGGGTCGAGGATTTCCCCGTACTCTCCCGGGCCTCGCCCGGCGAGATCCGCTCGCAGCTGCCGCAGGCCGCGCCGCAGGCCGGTGAGGCCTTCGAGACGATACTCGGCGATGTCGAGCGCGTGATCCTGCCGGGCATCACGCACTGGCAGTCGCCGAATTTCTACGCCTACTTTCCGGCGAACGCCTCGGGACCCGCGATTCTCGGCGATCTGTTGTCCTCGGGGCTCGGCGTGCAGGGCATGCTTTGGTCGACGAGCCCGGCATGCACGGAACTCGAGACGCAGGTGCTCGACTGGCTCGTGCCGATGCTCGGCCTGCCGGAGCGATTCCTGTCCTCTGGCAGCGGTGGCGGTGTGATCCACGATTCGGCTTCCAGCGCGGTGCTTTGCGCGCTGTTGGCCGGGCGGGAGCGGGCGACGCAGTTTCACAGCAACCGCCATGGCTGCGACGGCCGGCTCATTGCCTATTGCTCGACGCAGACGCATTCGTCGGTCGAGAAGGCCGCGAAGATTGCCGGAATCGGCGCCGAAAATTTGCGCCAGATCGAGGTGGATGAGAACTTCGCGATGCGCCCGCAGGCGCTGGCGCGTCAGATCGCCGCCGATGAGGCGGCGGGCCTGACGCCCTTTTTCGTGTGCGCGACCGTCGGCACGACCTCGTCGAACGCGATCGATCCGGTTCGTGCACTCGCCCGCGTCTGCCGGCAGAGCAATTTGTGGCTGCATGTCGATGCGGCGATGTGTGGAACCGCGGCGCTCTGTCCGGAATTTCGTTCCTTGCATGACGGCGTGGAATTCGCGGACAGCTACTGCTTCAACCCGCACAAGTGGATGTTCACGAATTTCGACTGCGATTGCTTCTACGTCGCCGATCGCAAGCATCTCATTCAGACGCTGTCGGTGCTGCCGGAGTACCTGCGCAACCAGGCCACCGAGTCGGGCGCGGTGATCGACTATCGGGACTGGCAGGTGCCTCTCGGGCGGCGCTTTCGCGCGCTGAAGCTGTGGTTCGTGATCCGCCACTACGGGATCGAGGGATTGCGCCATCACGTGCGCGAGCACGTCCGGCTCGCGCAGGAATTCGCCGGCTGGGTGCGCAACGACGAGCGCTTCGAACTGGCGGCACCCGCACCGCTCAACTTGGTGTGTTTCCGCCTGCGCCAGGGGGACGCCGCGAACCAGGCCCTGCTGAATGCGCTCAACGCGAGCGGGGATCTGTACCTGACCCATACGAAGCTCGATGGAAAGCTGACGCTGCGCTTGTGCGTCGGTCAGACGAACACCGAGGCGCGGCACGTGCAGGCCGCGTGGCGGCGAGTGCTCGAGGAGACGGCGCGCCTGGCCGGTTAGGCGCCGGCGGACAGGTCAGGCTCCCGGCGAACGGGCGCCCTCAGAATCGCTGGAAGACCAAGCTCGCGTTCGTGCCGCCGAAGCCGAAGCTGTTGGACATCACGAGGTCGAGGCGCCGTTGTTCGGTGGCCCGCAGGATCGGGAAGCCGGCGCAGGCCGCGTCCAGTTCGTCGATGTTGGCCGAGCCCGCGACGAAACCGTCGCGCATCATCAACAGACTGTAGATCGCTTCCTGCACGCCGGCGGCACCGAGCGAATGGCCGGACAGGGATTTGGTCGAGGATATCGGTGGCATCGCGTCGCCGAAGACCTCGCGCACCGCCTTCAATTCGATCACGTCGCCGAGCGGCGTCGATGTCCCGTGCGTGTTCAGGTATTGAATCGGAGCGGACAAGCCCGCGAGCGCCTGTCGCATGCAGCGCACCGCGCCTTCGCCGGATGGCTGCACCATGTCCTGGCCGTCCGCGGTGACGCCGTAGCCGACCAGTTCGGCGTAGATCCTCGCGCCGCGGGCCTGGGCGTGCTCCAGCGACTCGAGCACGAGCATTCCGCCGCCGCTCGCGATCACGAAGCCGTCGCGCCCCGCGTCGTAGGCGCGCGAGGCGCGCAGCGGCGTGTCGTTGCGCGCCGATGACAAGGCGCCCATGGCGTCGAACAAGGCGCTCAGGGACCAGTGTTCCTCCTCGCCACCGCCGCAAAACATCACGTCCTGGTTTCCCCAGCGGATTTGTTCGGCCGAGACACCGATGCAATGCGCGCTGGTCGCGCACGCCGAGGTGACCGAGTAGCTGACACCCTTGATGTGAAAGGCGGTGGCCAGGCAAGCGGCGACCGTGCTGCACATCGTTCGTGGAACGCGCGTCGGACCGACTTTACGCACGCCTCGCTGGCGCAAAATGTCCGCGGATTCAACCACGTTGGCCGGCGAACCGCCGCCGGTGCCGGCGATGAGGCCGGTGCGCGTATCGCTGACCTGGGATTCGACCAGACCGGCATCGGCGATCGCGGCCTTCAGCGAGATCGCGGCGAAGGCCGCGGCATCGCCCATGAACCGCAGGTCCCGACGATCGAGGTGTTGATCGATCGCGATCTGCGGAATGCCGGCGACCTGGCTGCGCAGGCCCAATTCGGCATAGCCGGGAGCGACGCAGATGCCCGGCCGGCTTTGCGCCAACGACTCGCTCACGGTGTCCAGGTCATTGCCCAGGCAGGAGACGATGCCCATCCCGGTGACGACGACGCGGCGGGTCATGGGGTCGGGCCCTCAGTGGCGGATTGCATGGCGTTCGGGCCGGCGAACAACCCGACCCGCAAGCCGTTGGCCGAATATATCTTTTGCCCGTCCACGGAGAGCGAAGCATCGGCTGTCGCCATGATGAGCCTGCGCGTAATGACCCTTTTGATGTCGATTTGATAGCTGACCAGCCGCGCTTGCGGCTGCACTTGGCCGAAGAAACGCACGTCTTCCACGCCGAGCGCACGACCGAGGCCGCGGTGCCCGCTCCAGGCGAGAAAGAAGCCGATCAACTGCCACATTGCGTCGAGGCCGAGGCAACCAGGCATCACCGGATCGCCGGGGAAATGGCAGGCAAAGAACCACAGTGAGGGTGTGATGTCGAGTTCGGCACGCACTTCTCCGTGGTCGTGCGCGCCGCCAGTGGCCGATATGGTGGTGATGCGATCGACCATGCGCATCGGCCCGCTCGGCAGCTTCGGTGTGTTCGGGCCGAACAACTTGCCGTCGCCGCAAGCGATCAGTTCTTCGAGGCAATAGCTCGTCTGCCGC
>JABEVI010000080.1 GCA_013044085.1 Steroidobacteraceae bacterium | reverse complement strand
TGCTGTGCTGGAAATGCGGTGCTTCGCTATCCGCGCTGACGCTACCTCTGCGGCGTCTCGAGGTCTGCAAGGCATGTAATGCGGAACTGCACGTTTGCAAGATGTGCGTTGAATACGATACCTCTTACGCCAAGCATTGTCGTGAACCGACGGCGGAAGAAGTGCGTCGCAAAGACGAAGCGAATTTCTGCGATTTCTTCAAGCCGAGTCCGCATGCGTACCGTCCCAGCGACGTCGCGGAGATTGAACGGTCAAAGTCGGCACTTGACGCGCTGTTTGGGAAATAGGCTCCCGCTACTTCTGCGCGTCGGCGATCCTCCAAAGATACAAGGCGGCCGTCGTTCGGTACGGGCGCCAGGGCTGTGATGCGTCGAGCAACTGGCGTGGAGTCGGCATATCTCTCTTTTTATAGACGATCGTGAAGGCCTTGCGGACGCCGAAGTCATTGAGCGGCATCACGTCGGGCCTCCTCAGCGAAAATATAAGCAGCATCTCTACGGTCCACGGGCCGATTCCCCGGATTTTGGTCAATTGCTCGTATATCTCGGGATCGGTCATGCGCCTGATACGTTGCTCGTCCGGGACGTCGCCGTTCAGTGACCCGGCGGCAATCGCCCTCATGGCGGAGGCCTTGTTCCGGGAGAGACCGGCACTGCGTAATCGCTCGTCCGTGATCGCCAGGAGGCGCTTGGGCGCAGGGTTCTGGTCTTCGAACAAATCGAGTACCCGTCCCCAAATGGTCTTTGCCGCCGTGCCGTTCAATTGTTGGTAGACGACGGAACGCAACAGGGCTAGATAGGGATCGCGGGTTTTGCGCGGTGGAAGCTTTACTGGGCCGAGTCGATCAATCCAGGTTCTAAGCCGTGCGTCGCCTTGGCGTAAGTGTTGGATGGCGAGGGCATGCATGACCCGCGAGTGTAGCGAATTTCATGGCGTGCGCGCCGAGCTTCGAATCGAACTGGCGCGCGTCCAAATTTAAGGGATTCCCTGCTTTTGCGCCCCGGGGATTACTCTCACAATGACGTGCAGTATGTAAAACAACAACGCGATCAGGGCGCTACAGAGGCATACCGAAGGATGGGCTCATCTCCTGAGGTTTGGCAGGCGGAAACCGAACCGAAAGGGCGCCATAGCCGTCCGGGCGACGAAGCAGAGCCCACGGCGATATTGATCCTTGACGCGCGGCATCCAACATCCAAGCTCGTGCTCGCAAATTCGGCGGCGAGTCAAATTCTCACCCCGGCGGTCGGCGGAGCCCCTTTCATCGGCTCTCCGCTGAGCAGCTGGCTTGCGGCCGCCCAGGCGCGCCTGGTCACGGAAAGCCTGGCTCGTTTGTCGAAACTGCATCCGATCGTGCATCGGAAGGTCGCCTGGCCCTTTATCTGGGGAGACGCGCCGGCGCTCACGAAATTCGAATTGCTCGATTGGGATCCCGGCCAGGCTCTGGTCATGCTGAGTTTCTCGGCCGTATGTCGAAGTCCGTCGTTTAAGCTCGTGCCATCGCCCTCACCGGCGAGCGGCCGGCATTTTCGAGAGCTCGGTGGCTTGTCAGGGATGACCACGCCAAGTCTCGCGCCACCGGCGCGCATGCGGCGCTCGGAAGACCTGCTGCGAGCCATGATGGCCAATACGGCAGACACGCTCGCGTTTCTTGATACCTCGTTGCGGGTGCAATTCTTGAACCGAGGATGCGAGGGGCACGGAGTCGATCAACTCATCGGCGAGGAATTCGGTGCCTTGTTGCCGCAGGGCGCCCGTTCGGTCATCGCGGGCCGCTTATACCGTGTCCTTGCCACGGGTGATCCGCTGGAATGTCCGTACGAACTGGTCGAGGATGGCGGCGTTCACCGATTCGTGGAAATACGGGCGGCCACGGTGCTTGATGCCGGGGTGCCCATCGGAATTTGTTTGTCGATTCGCGATACGACGGAGTTGAAGCGCTTGGAGCGGGAAATCCTCGGGGCTTCGACCCTGGAACGTCAGCGCATTGGCCGCGACTTGCACGACGGTCTGGGTCAGGACCTGACCGGGGTTGCCCTGATGCTGCGCGCACTGGCAACCCAGTTGGAACGTGAATGCCCACATGTGGCGGGTTCGGCCAGTGACATTATGAAATTGGTCAATCAATCCCTCGAGAATGCGCGTGCCTTGGCGCACGGCCTGCTGCCGGCCGGCATTGAGCGCGGTGGCTTGATTGGCGCGCTGCGTGCCCTCGCTGGCCGAAGTCGCGAGATGTATGGGTTGGATGTGCGGTTTCGTGCCGAAATGTGGCCGGAATTGCGCTTGGACGAAGCCCATGCAAGTGATCTATATCGCATTGCACAAGAGGCGCTCACGAACGTGGCGCGGCATGCCCGCGCCACCTGGGCGAAGCTTCAATTGGACGTCAGCGAAGATCATTACTGCTTGAAAATCGCCGATAACGGTCGCGGAATCCCGCAATCTCGCGCAGGCTCCCCGGGCGTGGGGCAGCAAATCATGGCGCGGCGGGCGGAAATCATCGGCGCAAAGCTCGAAATCCTCGGCAATTCGCCTCGCGGGACCTTGATTCGTGTCACTGGTCCGCTGGCATCGCCACCGACTGGGGTATGATCGACCCCAAACAAGGTTGAGGGAGGATGACCATGCCCGTGACCAATCCGCCGGCGCGTGCGCCGGGTGGGGTGGGTGCCGCCACCGGCAAGCGCCGTGCGAGGCGTGTTTTGATCGTCGACGATCACCCTATCGTGCGTCAGGGCTTGCGCCGAGTCATGGACAACGAGGAAGACCTGTCCGTCTGTGGCGAGGCGGAGACGGTCCGTGATGCCCGAGTCGCGATCAAGGAGCTTTCTCCGGACGTCGTGATCGCGGATATCAGCCTGAAGCAAGGTGACGGCATCGAACTGGTGCGCGATGTTCGTGCGCACCATCCTCAACTGCCGATTCTGGTGCTCTCCATGCACGACGAGGCGATCTACGCGGAACGGCTGCTGGCGGCTGGCGCGAATGGTTACATCATGAAACAAGCGGCGAGCGATCAATTCCTGATCGCGCTGCGCCGTGTTCTCGACGGCGGCATCTACGTCTCAGAGGCCGTCGGCAACAACATGATTCAGAAATTCGCCGCCGGCGGGGCGTACATCTCGGCCAATCCGATCGACCGACTGAGCAACCGGGAACTGCAGATCCTGCACATGATCGGCAAGGGCATGAGCACGCGTGAAGCGGCGCAATCGCTCAACCTCAGTATCAAGACGGTCGAATCGCACCGCCAGCGCATCAAGCGCAAATTGAACCTCTCGACCGGCACTCAGCTCGTTCAGTACGCCGTCAATTGGTTCAGCAGTCGCGCGGGCGATGAACTCGAGGTCGGAATCGGTGCTGATTCCGGCACAGAGATCGGCAAGGACTGAACCTCGAAGCTAGGATGCGGCGCGCAGCGCGGCCGCGCCGCCGTGGGCATCGATCCAGCGGCTAAGGTCTTCCGCCGGCATCGGCCTCGCGATGAAATAGCCTTGGGCGTGGTCGCAACCGCATTTATGCAGTAGATCGAGCGCGATTTTGCTCTCAACGCCTTCGCAGCATACCGCGAGACCAAGATGATGTCCGAGATCGACGATTGCGCGCACGATCATGCGTGCCGCCGGTGTCTGCGGGATTTCCATGCCGATCGCCTTGTCGATCTTGACCTCGCTGAACGGCAGCTTGTAGAGCTGGGTGAGTGAGGAATAGCCGATGCCGAAGTCATCGAGCGCCAGACCGATGCCGCGTGCTCGCAATCTCGAGAGGATCTCCAAAGTTCCACTGGGATCGTTGAGCGCCGCCGACTCGGTGATTTCGAGTGTCAACTGTTCCGGAGCCACGCCATGGTTCCACAAGAATTCGCTCATCCGATCCGCAAAATCCACGTCCGTGAAGAGCTTCGGACTCAAGTTGACGCTGAGTCCAAGCCTGCGGCCGGCCCGGTTCCAGCCACTCACGCAGTCGATCCCGTCCTGCAAAACGAAATCCGTCAACGCACCGATCAGTCCGTGCTCCTCGGCAACGCCAATGAATTCCTGCGGAAAGATCAATCCATACTCGGGGTGATTCCAACGCAGCAGCGCCTCGACCCCGGTGATGCTCCAGCCGTCGGCGTCACGGCGCATCCGCGGCTGATAGTGCGTACATAATTGCGCGCGGTCGACCGCACGGCGCAGATCGGCTTCCGAGATGCGTCGTGAAAGATTCAAGGTTGGCGTGAGCGCTGTCGCGAGCGACCCCTCGTCGAGTGGTTTGCGCAGCATGCTCGATACTTCGAGTCCATACGCCATGTTGATCTCTTCGGGCGTCAACGGGATTGGATCCTGGGCGCTCGTGAGAATGAGGGTGGCGGTGGCGAGACGCACGCCGAGCCAGCGCAGCGGGTCGAACGCGTTTGCGCCGAGTACCTGGGGGTCGATCAGGATCACGGTCGGTGCGAAGTGGGCGACCTCGTCGCAAAATTGCGCCTCATTGGAGGCGCTGGCAACCGCATAGCCGAGCTTGGCGGCGACCACGGCGGCCAGTCGCAGGGCTTCTGTGTCGGTATCGGCGATCAAGAGGCGATTGGCATTGGGAGAATGCGTCGGCACGCTCATCATGAAATCTCCGGTGAAGCGGCGCCGTGTCCGGATGGGTGCCAGATGAGGACCGAATCGGCGCTGTCGTTGCCGATGAGTCGATGCTCGAATTGCGCGTCATCCTGACCGCAGGCTGCGAGAAACTGCGCGTATACGCCGCCGACTCCGGCGACCTCACGCAAAGAGGGTATGTTGGCGATGCGGGCGAGCCAG
>JABEVI010000295.1 GCA_013044085.1 Steroidobacteraceae bacterium | reverse complement strand
TGCTGCCGCGCGGCAGCAGCTTCAGCAGCGCAACGCGCGGATCGACCGACTTGGCAAGGCTCTTTGGCGCCCACAACGGCATCGCCGCGAGCGCCATGACCGCGATGGCCGTCACGGCAAGTACCTTGGCGGGTCGATGCTTCATCGGCAGGCTCCCTCGTGCAGCGTTGTGAACCGCGCAAGCATAGCATCGGCGGCCGCATTCGCCGTTCGCCGACCCGTTCAGCCGCGCGGATGATGCTGCGAATGCAGTTCCTTGAGGCGTTCACGGGCAACGTGGGTATAAATCTGCGTCGTCGACAGATCGCTGTGGCCGAGCAGCATCTGCACCACACGCAGGTCGGCGCCGCGGTTGAGCAAGTGCGTCGCGAAGGCGTGGCGCAGCGTATGCGGCGACAATTCCTTCTCGATGCCCGCCTTCTTCGAATAGCGCTTGATGATGTGCCAGAAGGCCTGCCGCGTCATGCGATCGCCACGCCGCGTCGGGAAAAGATAGTCGGTCTGGCGTTCGAGCAGGATCTCGAGACGCGGTGCCTGCATGAACTGGTTGAGCCAGGCAAGCGCCTCCTCGCCGAGCGGAATCAGACGCTCACGGTCGCCCTTGCCGACGATACGCATCACGCCCTGGTGCACATTGACCTGACTGTGCCGCAGATTGACCAGTTCCGAGACGCGCAGACCGGTCGCGTAGAGCACTTCGAGCATCGTCCGGTCGCGATGACCGAGCGGGTCGGCCACCGCCGGCGCGGCGAGCAGGGCGTCGACCTCGGCCTCGGTGAGCGATTTCGGCAGCGAGCGGCCGATCTTCGGCATCGCGATCTGCGCGGTCGGATCGCTCTCGACGAGTCGTTCGCGGATCATGAATCGATAGAACCGGCGAAAACTCGACAGTTGCCGCGCGGTCGACCGTGGCCGCGAACCGCCCTCGGCGCGTGCCGCGATGAAGCCGAGCAATTCGATGCGCGAGGCCTTCAACAGTGCGCTATCGTGGCTCTCGAGCCAGCGACTGAGCGCGCTCAGGTCGGCGCGATAGGCCGCGAGCGTGTTCGCCGACAGACCGCGTTCGCTCCAGACGGCATCCAGAAATTTCTGCAACACCGGGTCGGACAGATCCCGCTCCGGCAGTACCGCCGAGCCCGAACTGCGTGTATAAACCGAGCGTTTGAGTGCCGTGGCCATATGTGTTCCAGCATCCTGACACCGCTTCGCGCCAGTCGACGTGAACCGAATCACAGTCATCGTAACTATTAACATAAGGAGAACCAGATCACAGTCCCCGGCGAAACCAACCGCTTTCCGGTGCGACGCGGCATCTACACGTTCTACTGCGTGCTTGCCTTCACGAGCCTCGGCGTGCTCACCCTGACGGCCAACCTGTTCATTCCCGGACTGCGCGCACGGCGCCGCGTTGCCGCGGCCTGCGCCCGTGCGTTTCTGCGCGTCGCCGGCATTCCGTTCACCGTACACGGTACCGAGCGCCTGCCCGGCGGACCCTGCGTGGTGGTCGCGAACCACGCCAGCTACCTCGACGGCATCGTCGCCATCGCGGCGCTGCCGCCCGACTTCGCCTTCGTGATCAAGCGCGAAATGGTGCGCGTGCCGCTCGCGAACCTGCTGCTGCGCCGCCTGGGCTCGGAATTCGTCGAACGCTTCGATCCGCACCAGGGCGCAACCGATGCCCGTCGCGTCGCCAAGCGCGCGGCCGCCGGCCAGTCGCTGGTGTTCTTCCCCGAGGGCACCTTCACGGAGGTGCGCCAGATCGGCCGGTTCCTGCGCGGCGCCTTCGCGACCGCGACGCGCGCCCGCATGCCCATCGTCGCGGTCGCGATCCACGGCACGCGCGACGTGCTGCCCTCGGGCAGCGTGCTGTTCCGGCGCCGCCCGATCAAGGTCGAGGTACTGGCGGTGCTGAGGGGCGAGGAGGCCCGCGACCGCAGCCGCGAACTGATCGGCCAGGCCGTCGGCGAACCGCTCGCCTGAATTCCCGGACGGGTCCGGTGCCACCGCCACGGGTATACTTGGCCGCCCGGCCCCCGGGGCCAAACTTTAGGAATCGCAGCCGATGTCAGCCGATCCGATCCTGATTTTGTCCGCGATGCGCACGCCGATGGGCGCCTTCCAGGGCGCGCTCGCCCCGGTCAGCGCGCCGCAACTGGGCACGGCCGCGATTCGCGGTGCGATCGCCGCGGCCGGGGTTGCGCCCGCGGACGTCGATGAGGTCATCATGGGCTGCGTGCTGCCGGCCGGACTCGGCCAGGCGCCGGCTCGGCAGGCGGCGCTCGGCGCCGGCTTGCCGAACACGGTGCCGGCGACGACGCTGAACAAGATGTGCGGTTCGGCCATGCGCGCGATCATGTGCGGCGCGGACCAGATCGCGGCCGGTTCGGCCTCGATCGTGGTCGCCGGCGGCCTCGAATCGATGACCAACGCACCGTACCTGTTGCCGAAGGCGCGCGCCGGCTACCGCATGGGCCACCAGGAAGTGCTCGACCACATGTTCTACGACGGTTTGCAGAGCCCCTGGGACGGCAAATTGATGGGCGTGTTCGCCGAGGCGACCGCCGCCGAGTACGGTTTCAGCCGCGCCGAGCAGGACGCGTTCGCGACCGCCTCGGTGCGCCGGGCACAGGCGGCGGTGCGCGCCGGCACTTTCTCCGCGGAAATCGCCCCGGTGATCGCGGCGACCCGCAAGGGCGAGACGAAGATCGCCGAGGACGAGACGCCGCACACGCTCGACATCGGCAAGATCCCCTCGCTAAAAGCCGCCTTCAAGAAGGACGGCACCGTGACCGCCGCGAGTTCCTCGGGAATCGCCGACGGCGCTGCGGCCCTGGTGTTGAGTTCCTCGTCCTCCGCCGCCGCCCGCGGGCTCGTGCCGCTCGCCCGCATCGTCGGTCATGCGAGTTTTGCGCGCGAACCGGAATGGTTCACGCTCGCCCCGATCGGCGCGATCTTGAAGCTGCTCGCGCGGATCGGCTGGAGCGCCGCGGACGTCGATCTGTACGAGATCAACGAAGCGTTCGCGGTCGTGACGATGGCGGCGATGCGCGATCTGAAACTGGATCCGGAGAAAGTCAACGTCAACGGCGGCGCCTGCGCACTCGGCCATCCGATCGGCGCGACCGGCGCCCGCCTGCTCGCGACTCTGCTGCACGCGCTGCGCGCACGCGGCAAACGTCGCGGCATCGCGAGCCTGTGCATCGGTGGTGGAGAGGCGACCGCCATCGCCGTCGAGCTTGTTTGACCGAGGTGATGATCCGATGAACGAAACGACACGCGATGTCATGGAGTACGAGGTGGCGATCGTCGGCGCGGGGCCCGCGGGCCTCGCCGCGGCGATACGCTTGAAACAACTGCGCCCCGACATCGGCATCTGCGTCCTCGAGAAGGGCGCGAACGTCGGCGCCCACTCGCTGTCGGGCGCGGTGCTCGAGCCAGGCCCCCTCGACGCACTCCTGCCGCGCTGGCGCGACAGTCCGCCGGCGGTCTGTGTGCCGGCGACGCGCGACGAATTCTGGTACATGACCCGCCGCAAGCGCTTCAAACTGCCGACGCCCCCGCAAATGGCGAACCATGGCAACCTCATCGTCTCGCTCGGTCAGCTGACGCCGATCCTCGCCCAGGAAGCCGAGCGGCTCGGCGTCGACGTCTTCCCCGGCTTCGCCGCGGCCGAGGCGCTCTTCGACGACGCCGGCGCCGTGCGCGGCGTGCGCATCGGCGACATGGGCGTCGAGAAGTCCGGCGCACCGGGCGCCAATTTCGCCCCCGGGCCCGACATCCACGCGAAGATCACGATGCTCGCGGAGGGCTGCCGCGGCAGCACCTCGAAGCGGCTGATCCGCCGCTATCGCCTCGACGAGGGCAAATCGCCGCAAACCTACGGTCTCGGCTTCAAGGAGCTCTGGCAGCTGCCGTCCGGTCGCGTCGAGCCCGGTCTGATCCAGCATACGCTCGGCTGGCCGCTCGACAAGCGCACCTACGGCGGCAGCTTTCTCTACCACCTCGGAAATGACCGCGTGTACATCGGCTTCGTGGTCGGCCTCGACTATGAGGACCCGCGACTGAAGCCCTTCGAGGCATTCCAGCAGTTCAAGAATCACCCGCACGTGAAGCCTCTGCTCGAAGGCGGTGAAATCCTCGCGGCAGGCGCCCGCACGCTCATCGAGGGCGGTTACCAGTCGATGCCGACGCTCGAGATGCCGGGCGCCGTGCTGATCGGCGACGCCGGCGGCACGCTGAACACGCCGAAGATCAAGGGCATCCACCAGGCGATCCGCTCGGGCATGGTCGCGGCCGAGCATTACGTCGAGAGCGGAACGAGCTTGGGATTCGACCGGCGCTGGCGCGAGTCCGCCGGCGGCCGCGAACTGCGCAAGGTGCGCAACGTTCGCCCGGGCTTCCGCCGCGGCCTGTGGTTCGGCCTGGCCAACGCGGCCTACGAAACCGCGACCTTCGGCAAGTCGCCGTGGACGCTCGCGAACCATGCCGATCACTCGGCGCTTCGCAAGCTCGATGAATACAGCTCCCCGGATCGCGGCTGGGGAGCGCGCGATCTGCCGCCGCGCGATCGGGTGGCCTCGATTTTCTTCGCCGCGACCGCGCACGAGGAGAACCAGCCGGTTCATCTGCGGGTCGCCGACACCTCGATCTGCGCCACGCGTTGCGCGCAGGAATTCGGCAATCCCTGCACGAACTTCTGTCCGGCAAACGTCTACGAAATGGTCGACGACGGCGCCGGCGGGCGCAGGCTGCAGATCAACTCATCGAACTGTGTGCATTGCAAGGCCTGCGACATCAAGGAACCCTACGCCGACCAGATCACCTGGTGTACACCGGAAGGCGGCTCGGGACCCAACTACCAGGGCCTGTAGCGCACGCGGCCCGAGGTGCACCCGGATCGACAACCGGTCACGGCGCGGCTCGAGCGCGCCTTCGCCGAGGGCAGGCTGCAACACGACGCCGCGCAACTGGCCGCCGCCGCGCGCCTGGATGCGCTCGCCGCGCAGCTGAACGCCGACCGCAGCGGCGGCTGGCAGGCGTTTGCCGGCCTCGAGCTGCCGCGGCTGCGGACCCGCGCCGCGCCGCGCGGACTGTACCTTTGGGGCGGGGTCGGCCGCGGCAAGACGCGGCTGATGGACCTGTTCTACGGCGCGCTCGACCTGAAGGCGCGGCGGCGCGACCACTTCTACGCCTGGATGCGCGCGGTTCACGCGCAGTTGCGCGCGATCGAGGATCAATCCCGACCTCTGCGCATCGTCGCCGACCGCATCGCGGCGCAGGCGCGCCTCGTCTGCCTGGATGAGTTCTTCGTCTCCGACATCGGCGATGCGATGATTCTCGCCGGTTTGCTCGAGGGCTTGTTTCGACGCGGTGTCGTGCTGGTTGCAACCTCGAACCTGCCGCCGCGCGAACTTTACAAGGATGGACTGCAACGCGCGCGTTTCCTGCCCGCCATCGCCATG
>JABEVI010000079.1 GCA_013044085.1 Steroidobacteraceae bacterium | reverse complement strand
TTGACATGCGAGCCAAGGTAATGCGAATGCCGGCTGATACTGTGCTGATGAGCATTTTGGATGCATTGGCGCAGGAGGCAGTTGATGCTTCCGATGATGAACTCATTGCAGCCGCGTCGGATCTTCGAATGGATATCCGCAATAGAGACTCGGCCGCCTTTGCAGGATTGACGTTCTTTGCCCGACCGCAAGCGTCGGAGTTCTTCGACCTCGATGTGGTTAAACGCTTGCAATCGCCGGCAAGGGAATTGGCAGGCAGCGCGCGTACAAGGTCGGCCGAAAAGCAACGCCGCCCCGAAGTCGTTCATACGGCAACCGATAAGAAGCATCCTCCAAAGTGATCACTTCCGAGCTCGTATGTATTCATTGCGGGGAGGATTTACGGTACCGATAGTGTATCGCTTGATTGGCCGCCCATCACGCGTTACGCTGTAACGCGTTACACCATGGAAAATAGCCGTGGCAGACACTGCCGAGAGAATGAAGGCGATGCGCGAACGGCGCCGCGCGCGTGGCTTGCGGGAATTGCGCTTGGTCGTACCGGATGCCCGATCGAAGGCCGTCAAGAAGCGCATCGCCAAGCAGGTGGCGGGTCTGGATCGTGAGCGCGAGTCGCAGGCAATGCGCTGGACTGAGTCGGTTTCGGAGTTTGATGCCCGATGAAGCGCGGCGACGTCGTGACCGTTGCGGCAGCCGGCGATTATGGCAAGCCTCGTCCCGCGGTGATTGTCCAGACGGATGCGCTTCCGGCCGAACATGCATCGGTCGTCATCTGCCAGATGACCTCCGAATGCAACGATGCGCCTGACTTTCGGGTGACGATTGAACCGACGAAGCAAAACGGCTTGCGGGTGAGGTCGCAGGTGATGACCGATAAGCCGGTCACCGTTCGACGCGAGCGAATGGGTCGACGGGTCGGCCGCCTCGATGACAAGGATATCTCTCGACTGAACGTCGCTTTGGCATTTGTGATGGGTCTCGCCGACTAGCGACCCAACCACTTCAACGAGCCCGGGCGGCGAGCACCAACGCCCCACGCCCTGGGCGATCTGGCTTCGGATAAGTATCGCGCGATCCGACAACGCACTGACAGGGGATGGGCATGCATCGTCGCTACGGACTTTTGGCGATCCTGACGGCGCTGATCGTCGCGGCCGGTTCCTACGATGCATATATGGCATTTCATCAATCGGGGCTGCCGTTCTCGTTCCACATCGTGGATGCCCATACCGCGGTTATCGAACCGATTCCAGGTACCCCGCTGCCGTCGGCCTTACACGCCGGCGATCGGATCGATCTCACGGCTTCCCCGCCGGCGACTCGTATCGCCATCATTCGCGCGGCGCGAACCGAGAATGGCGTTGCCATGGGGCGGACGTACCCCTTCGTCATCCGCCGTGGCGGGGACCTCGTCATGGTTCCGGTCACAAGTATCGCGACGCCGGAGTCCGGCGCCTCTGTCGAGCTGATGGGCGCGGACGAGTGGGCGGCGATGTGGCTATTTGTGCTGCTCAGTGCGATTGCGCTGCTCGCGCTATGGCGCGGCCGCGACCGGGCCGCCGCAGGTCTCGCGCTCTGGGCATCCGCCTCGCTGGCCGGCTTCGCGGTCATCTTCATGCCATTCGACGACAGGGTCGGTCTTGGCGTCGAGCTGGCAGGCTGGACTTTCTTTCTGCTCGAACGAGTCGGCTTCTATATCACGGTTGAATTCATCGTCGGCAGTGCCTTCACCGCGCGCACCCGGGGGCTCTGGCGCGGCGGCCTCCTTATAGTGCTTGTCGCGGCTGCCGTCGTGGCGTTCGGCGGCCCCGTCGTCTTCGTCGCGACCGGGTCGGCTCAGCTGTTGCGCTCCCCGTACGGCTTCGCCATGACGGCGAGTTACCTGCCGCCGATCGCACTGCTGTTTGCCGGTTATCGTCGTGCGGACGGCGTGTTGCGGCTGCGCTTGCGCTGGATGCTGTGGAGCAGCGTCGTGTTCGTGACGGGAATTTTTGTCTCGAATACGCCGATTCTCGGCTATTGGGTTTCCGTGCTGGGCGCCGACGTCATGCCGGCGATCGCCTTGGGCGGATTCTTGTACGCGGTTTTACGCCATCGTGTCGTGGATGTCTCAGTGGTCCTCAGCCGCACGCTGATCTACGCGATGACCACGAGCCTCGTGCTTGGTATGTTCGCCCTGCTCGAGAGCCTCATCGAACGCAGCGCACTCGGGCGGGATGCAGGACTGCTGCTCGAATTGGCCGTGCCGCTCGGCCTCGGCGCCGGCTTGAGCACGGTGCACCGGCGAATCGAAGTCACGGTCGAGCGGCTCATATTCCGGCGTCAATACCGCACCGAGTCGGCGTTACGCGCGTTCGCCGAGGAGTGCGCGTTCGTCACCCAACCGGAGAAGCTCTTGGATCTCACCGTGACTCAAATCGCTCGGCATACCGCCGCGACGCGGGTCGCGTTGTACGAGCGGACCTCAGATGGCTATGCCCGGATTCGTCAGCATGGCGGGTCAGCACTCCCTGCGCTGGTCGCGGCTGATGATTTGGCCTTCGTCAAACTGCGCGCGCGCAACGCGGCCGTCGATCTCGATGATACCCGAAGCGATCTCGGTCCGGACGGCTACGCGTTTCCGCTGATGGTACGGGGGAGCCTACTTGGCGCCCTCGTGGTCGGCGAGCGACCCGGCGAACGTTTCGCTGCGGATGAGCGCGAACGCTTGTTCGGCGTCGCCCACGAGGTGGGCGTGGCGCTGTTTGCGCTGCGCGCGCTGGAAAGCGAGGTGCAAGTGCGGGAATGCAAGGCACGTGTCCTGGTGGCCGAAACGTGCGCGCAGGCCAGCGAGGCGCAAGCCCGTGCGATGGAGAACCAGCTCTTGGAAGCGCGTGCCCGGGAGGCGGACGCGCACGCACGCGAATCGGCGCTCCTGACCGCCCTGAGCGCGTTGGGTTCGGAAGCGACCAAATAGCGCATTAGCAACGCCATCAGTCTTGCTGGTTGTGATTGGCAGGGACGGAGTGGACTCAATCTGACGTTCGGTACCTGCCGTTCCGCGACGCAACCGGCCAAGAAATCCCGCTCGCCTTTCAGAATTGCCCTCTACAAAGCGGTCATTGCAACCGAGCTGAGGCGACCGACCGGCAATCCCCCAACGTACGACCATGAGGTTAAGCGCAAATTGATTCAAGTTTAGTACCAGTATATTATCACACCATGGTACACAATACGAATGGACGCCCAGAAGTTGAGCGAGTTCACACTGGCGTGAGATTCGAAAAGAGACTCCTGAAGGTTCTGAAGGGTCTCGCCGAACTAAAGGATCTGTCTCTGGGCGATTTGCTCGAAGGCATTGTGCTGCATGCATTTGAAGGCAAATCTCCTTTTTCGCCCGAGACGATCAAACAGATTGGTGATCTGAATAAGCTCTATGACATGCCACTACGCGCGGATCACAGCCACAAGCTCGTTGAAAGGCGCAAGAAATGAAATATCGCTGGAATATTCTCACCATCATCGTCTGAATTGGAGTTCTCATGTCCCCTGGCCGGTCGCGAAGCGACTCATCAAAGCGATGCCAACCCGTGGCGCGCACAACCGTAGCGGAAACTGAGATTCGAGTACGCACCTGTGAGAGGTTTGATTTCGTTGCAAACGGACCATTGAACCGAGTCTTTCCGCTATTCGGGGCGGAAAAAGAACGCCTGTGGGCGGAGGGCTGGAATCCACAATTCGTGTGGCCCATGGATGCGGAAGACCGCGAGGGTATGGTTTTTTGAAGTAGCTCATGGCAATCAGACCGCCACGTGGGTGAACACTCTATTCGATCGCAAGGCGAATCGGGTTCAATACGTATACGTTGTGCCCGACACGATGGTCACGGTGATTACGCTGATCCTGACACCACGGCAACGCGCGACGCATGTCGCCGTCCGCTACGAGCGCACGTCCCTTTCTGCGGACGCCAACACGGCCGTACGCGACATGGCAGATCACGACAACAAGGCTGGACCGGAATGGGCAGCGCAAATCAATCAATTCCTTGCCAGGGATTCTGGATCGTAATAAAAACTCTGGCGGCTTGAGTACCTAATTTGGTGATGACTCTCTCTTGGAGTACCTGGTGAACAACTCCGGACGTGCAGGATCTCAAACCAATCGCCTGTTACCTGCCATTAGCAATAGGGGCTAGACTACAAATCACTTAGAAACGAGGGAAAACGGCTCATGAGGCCGATTGCAGAAATGTCACCGCGCTTCAAAGCCAGAATTGCAGGTCTCATGTACCTGCTCATCTTTGTCATGGCCCCGAGCGGCGCTTCAACCGCCACGCCGTTGAAAATGTTTCTGAATCTTGCTTCCGACACCGGCGTGGCTCTCATGTTCTATTACTTGTTCCAACCGGTGAGTAGAAGGCTGTCGTTCCTTGCATCATCTTTGCGGCTAGTCTTTGTCGTTGTAATGAGCGTCAACGCACTAAACTATTTCGGCGCCATCGAGTTCTTGCAGCCCTCGCACTCCTCGGCGTCATTCAACACGGGTTACGGCATTTCCTTGATTCCTTTCGGGCTTCATTGCGTTCTCACGGGCCACCTAATTGTCAGGTCGGCATTCCTTCCCCGCATTCTTGGCGTGCTGATGGTACTGGCAGGGGTGGGCTATTTGATCTTCCTGTGGCCTTCTCTTGGCGACCGGCTTTTCTTTCTTTACATCGTCATTCCATGCGTCCTCGGAGAGGGGTACCTGACGCTGTGGCTTCTTGTAATCGGCGTGAACAATATGCGATGGAAGGAACAGGATGAGGTCGGCGCGATCAGCTAGCCGGGCAGACGACAATTCTGATGTAAGTCGGCATATGGATGCCGCAATGGACACACACCAAAGCGGCCAGTAAAGTCTGTC
>JABEVI010000294.1 GCA_013044085.1 Steroidobacteraceae bacterium | reverse complement strand
TGCCTCGAAGCAGCAAGCATATGATCCTAGGAATTGCTTGCCCGGAGGGAAGCGCACATGACTCACCGTGTCGTTCCGTGGTCGATCGTTCTGGCGGCCGGCGAGGGCAGGCGTCTGCAAAGCATGACCAAAGACGCCGAGGGCGTCTCGACACCAAAACAGTTCTGTTCCCTCTACGGTGGCCCGACGTTGTTGCGCGATGCCCTGGGGCGGGCATTCGCCGTATCGCCGCCGGAGCGCACTTGCGCGATCGTCGCCGCACAGCACGAGCGCTGGTGGCGACCCGAACTCGCCGATCTCGCCGCGCATAACGTGTTCGTACAACCGCAAAACAGAGGTACTGGGAACGGCATCTTGCTGCCGCTGCTGCACATCGCCGAACGCGACCCGAACGCCGCGATCGTCTTGCTGCCGTCGGACCACCATGTTCAGGACGAGTGGATTCTCGCGGATGCGTTACGCACCGCCGTACGGCTGGCGCAGGGCGCCGACGACGGGATCGTGCTCCTCGGGATATCCCCGGACGAAGCCGACGCCGAACTCGGTTATATCGTGCCCGAAGACCATGCGGGTCAAAGTGGCCACGGTCTGCGAGCTGTTTCGCGTTTCATCGAAAAGCCCGCCAGCTCTCTGGCCGAGAACTTGGTACGCTGCGGAGCGCTGTGGAATTCCTTCATCCTCGCCTCGACCGCACCCGCCCTTTTGCAGCTCTTCGAGCGCAAAGTGCCGCGGATCGTGGCACGGATGAGCGCCGCTTTGCAGCGCGATGCTTACCGTGCGCAGGGTGGACCGGCGCTTGCAGCCGAGTATGCAAGCTTGAACGACGTCGATTTCTCGCGGCACCTGCTCGACGGTGCCGAATCGTCGCTGCGGGTGCAATCCGTGCCGGCATGCGGTTGGAGCGACTTGGGCACCCCGCGCCGCGTCGCGGCGACGTTGCGGCGACGCGCCCGACAAGCCAAACCCGGCACGGAGGCCGGGGGGCGGCTCGCTGGCACTCCTTGCCTCGCCGCGCTCCATGCACGCCAGAGCACGTTGCAAACCTCGCAGCTGACGCCCGGTGCGCCCTGAACCTGTAAACCGGTTGGTCGTCAGCGTGCCGGTGTCCCACGGTCGGTCGCATCGATGAACTTCGCGATATTGTCATGCAGATGCGCGAGTGCGCTTCGCCGTACGTAGATCATGTGTCCCGTGTGGTAGAAGAAGAACCCGATGTTTCTCTGCAGCTTCGCCTCCATCGGCAATTGCCGCATCTGATACTCGGCTGCGTAGTACGGTGTCGCAAGGTCGAAATAACCGGCGTTGACCATGACTTTCATGTCCGGATTCGTGGTCATCGCGGCGGCCAGATCCGGCATGACGTTGGTGGCGCCATAGCCGGGTCCACTTTGTCCAGGCGGCACATGCCGCATGTCCCAAGCGCCGTTGACACTCATCGACAGGAACTTGTACGCGTGATCACCGCCGAAATGCAGCGTGGTGCGCAGATAGGCGTTTAGCGCCGAGGTATAGGCCGAACCGATGGCGGCAATTTCCGGATCGTATTCCACGTACTGCGCCAGCGGATCCATCGTCGGCCCCGAGAACCGCGCATCGAGCCGCCCGGTGCTCTCGCCTTGCGCGAGCAGCAGCCTCTGCTCAAACTCGAGTCCGGTCACTCGCAGGTCCGCCTTCAGCACGTAGCTCTCCGGCAGTCCGGTGTACCGCGCCATTTGTGCCGCGATCTTTGCTTGTGCCGGCTGCGACAGCGCGCCGCCCCGGTTCAGTGCCTGCAGGTACGGACCCATCGCCCAGGATTGGACCTTGTCGAGCCAGGGATGCAAGGTCGGTGCGGGGTTCGCAAGCGACTTGTGATACCACGCGACGGCCGCATAGGTGGGTAGTGCGAGGGCATAAGGCAGGTTCACGCCGGGATTGAGGTTCGGCTGGTCGACGCCGGTATCGAAATTGAGGATGGTCGACAGCAAGATCACGCCATTCAGGTCGATGTTGTCCTGTTGCTCCAGGAGGTTGGCGAGCACCGCCGAGCGAGTCGTGCCGTAGCTCTCCCCGATCAAGTATTTCGGTGAGTTCCAGCGGCCGTACTTGGACAGGAATTTCGTGATGAATTGTGCGAATGACTGACCGTCCGGATCGACGCCGTAGAACATTTTCGGTGTGCCGACGCCGCCGGCCGCTTTGCCGAGAATGCGGCTGAAGCCGGTGCCCATGGCATCGACGAACACCAGATCGCTGGCATCGAGCAAGCTGTATTGGTTGTTCACCAATCGGTAAGGCGCGGGCGGCGTATGGCTATGACTGTTGGTGTACACCCGCTTCGGCCCGAACGCGCCGATGTGCAAGGGCGCAGACGAACCGCCGGGGCCGCCGTTGTAGAGGAACGCGATCGGTCGCCGGTCCGCATCGGCACCGTTCTTGAAATACGCGACGTAGAACATCTCGCCCGTCGACTTGCCCTGCTTGTCGCGCAGGATCAAGGTGCCGGCCTTTGCCGTGTACTTGATCGTCCTGCCGCCGACCCTGACCGTGCCCTGCGTGCTCGCTATCCGCGGCACCGCCCAGTATTTCGCCGCGGCGGGCGTCTTCGGCGCAGCTTGGGTCGGTGCGCTCGTCGTGGCGGTGCTGATCGCCGGCGCAAGCGTTGCGCACACCATCAGTGTGGTCATTATTCGGGCAACGGACATTGATCCATACCTCCAAGACGTGGGGTTTGCGCTGAGCGTGCCGGTAGCATGCCAGGTGGCCGGGCCACCTGCCAGATGACTCCGCGGCCGACGAAAGGCGGTGGCGCGCTACCCGCGGGGCCGCGCGTACGGACCCTCGGCCGTTGCTTCCGCATTCTCGTCGCGAGCACCGCCGCCTTTCAGACCCTCGAGCAGAAAGGTCTGCGCTTCAACCAGCTTGCGCAGTTTGGTGTTTTCCGTCTGCAATCGCTTGAGCTTTTGCGTGATCGCCCCGGACTTTCGGCCGGTTCCGTTTGTCATGGCATCGTTCTCCGGGCACTCGTACACCACCTGCCGCCAACTATGTGCTAGTTTTTTGTCACATTCCAGTCGTATCTGGTCGAAGCGGTCGCTGCCCCTGTGACCTGGCGCTCAGATTTCCCCGCCAGCCGCCAATTGCGCAATCCGAGGCAGCGTTTCGAGTACGTCCTCGATCGTGTGAAACGTCGCAGTCCGCGTCAGCAGCTCAACGGCAATCGCGAGTGCGGATCGTTCACACGAAGCGCGCAGATGCGCGTTCGAAATTCGTTCGAGATCGGCGACGTGCGCGAAGCCCACGATCCGCCGGATCATCTTGCAGGCTGCAAAGCCCAGCATGTCGGTGAACAGGCTGTCGAGGTAGGCTTTCTGCGCGCTCTGCAGCGCGGTCGCGTCGTCGGGGCCGGGAAACAGGGCCGCCGGCCACGCATCGCCATGCGCCTCATTGCGCCAAAGCCGCAAAAATTCGTGCTGGAACGCCGACCAGAAGGCCCCGATCTGATCGAGAATCCATTTTCGCAAGCCGGCGCGATCGTCACCCTGGGCCGCGTGCCCCGGCTGCGCACACCAGCTGAGCAGGAGATTGCCGACAAAAGCACCGAGATCGAAACCGACCGGTCCGTAGAATGCAAACTCCGGGTCGATTACGCGTGTGTCCTCGGCCGTGACCATGATCGACCCGGAGTGCAGGTCGCCGTGAATCAGTGCTTGCGTATCACCCAGGAATTTCTGGCCGAGCCGTGCTGCGGCCGCCTTCACTTGCGCGTTCCGGCGCAGCGCCGCGACCCACGGGTCGAGCTGAGGCGTGGTATGCCGGTTGCGCGGGCTTTCCCGGTACGGATCGGTGAAGATCAGGTCGACCGAAATCCGCACGAGTGCCTTGTTGGCCGCGAAGCGTGCAATATCATCGAACTTGCGCTCGAAGGGCGCCGCCAGATCGGACGTGAAAAAGGCGACGCGTGCGATGTACTCGCCGAGGTCACGGCCGACGCGCTCGTAACGGTTGCCGGCGATCAAGCCGTAGCGCAGCAGGGTATGAGGCGCGAGATTCTCCATCACGATCGAGTAGTGTGTCGGCTCGTAGTGGTACACCTCGGGTATCCGCCGGCCGACGTATGGGGCGACGGTGCGGTAATAGGCATTCTCGAAGTGGGCGCGCGCCGGCGTCATCGGCCAGGACGGCCCTGCCGCGCGCACGTAAGGCAGCGCCTGCTTGACGCATACCGATCCCTCGGCACCATCGACGAGGAACACGAGATTCAGATTGCCGTCGCCGACTTCGCGAACTCCCCAGTCGTCGGCGGATCCGCCAAGCCTTGAGCGCACGTGCGGCAGCCGGGCCAGCCAAGTTCGCACGCCGTTGGCGTCCAGGATCCGATAGGTGTCGTCGGCCGGATCATGACTCATGTCGCTGCGTCTTCCTCAGCCGCTCGCGGCGGCCAATCTTCGCGATGCGTGAGGTCATCATCGATGGCGTGCGAGCTGCCGTAGGTTCGGAACTTCTCGAGTACCCGCGCCATCGCGGTGTGGTCGAGGAGTTGCAGGTCTCCGGCGCTGCGCGCGATCCGATATTTTGCCGCCAGATCCTCGATCTGGACCGCGAGGTCGAGCGCGGCTGGCAGATTGGCCCCGAGGCTCAGCATGCCGTGATTCGCCAACAGGCAGGCCCGGCGACCCTCGAGTGCCGCGAGCGCCGCGTCGGATAGCGCCTGCGAACCGAAGATGTGGTAAGGGGCGCAGCGCACGTCCTCGCCACCGGCAGCGGCGACCATGTAGTGAAACGGCGGAATTCCCTGCGCGCTGCACGCCAGAGCCGTCGCTTCCCGGGAGTGCGTATGCACGATCGCCCCGACCCACGGTTTCGCGCGGAACAGGTCGCGGTGCATGCGCCATTCGCTCGATGGACGGCATCGCCCGTACCAGCGGCCGTCGAGGTCGACGAGTGGCACGTCCTCGGGTTCGAGCGACTCATAGGCAACTCCGCTCGGACTGACGAAAAAGTGCCGCGCATCGCGGCGCAGTCCGACATTGCCGGCGGTACCGACGACCAGCCCGAGTCGCGGCAACTCCCGACAGGCCGCGATCAGCGCGAGCCGGCCTGTCTCATCCGCCGGCGACACCAAGTTTCCGGTCGCACTCATCCCGCAGATCCCAGCCCTGGATACAACTGTCGCAGACCCTGGACGCTCGCCTCGCAAATACCGCGTTCGGTGATCAGCCCCGTCACGAGCCGGGCCGGCGTCACATCGAACGCGAGATTCAAGGCCCGACTCGCGATCGGCACGACACGCACCGTCGCCAGGCCCCCCGTCTCGATCTGGCCGGTGACGTGTGTCAGTTCGCTCTCCGGGCGTTGCTCTATCGGAATCTGCTCGCCCCGCGTAATGGACCAGTCGATCGTACTCAGCGGCAGCGCGGCGTAGAACGGCACCCCGTTGTCGTACGCCGCGAGCGCCTTCAAATAGGTTCCGATCTTGTTGCAAACATCACCGCTCGCGGTCGTGCGATCGCTGCCGACGATCGCGACGTCGACGCGTCCCCGCTGCATCAGGTGTCCGCCAAGATTGTCCGCGATCACCGTGTGCGCCACACCGTGCGCAGCGAGCTCGAATGCCGTCAACGAGGCGCCTTGATTTCGCGGTCTCGTTTCGTCGACCCAGACGTGCACCGGGATGCCATCGTCATGCGCCCGGTAAACGGGTGCAAGTGCCGTTCCCCAGTCCACGCATGCGAGCCAGCCGGCATTGCAATGGGTCAATATGTTCAACGGCCGGCCGGGTGCCGCCAGCGCCAGCCGTCGCAGGATGCTCGCCCCATGTACACCGATCGCACGACACTGCTCCACATCCTCGGCGCAGATCGCGGCGGCCTCGGAAAACGCTGCCTCCGCCCGTGCCGACAGCGGGACCCCGACGAGCGTGCCACGCATGCGCGAGAGCGCCCAGGCGAGGTTGTGCGCGGTCGGCCGCGTTCCCGCGAGCATCGCCGCCGCGCTCTCGATCGCGGTGTCGCTGGGGTCCTCGCGCACGCCGAGCGCAAGGCCATACGCCGCGGTCGCGCCGATCAGCGGCGCGCCGCGCACCATCATGGAGCTTATCGCTCGTGCGGCATCTTCGACGCGGGCCAGTTCCACGGTCGCGAACTCGAACGGTAGCCGCGACTGATCGATGACGCGCACCGACCCGTCGGCGCCGCGCCAGATACTCTGGTACGGTACCCCATCGATCTTCACGCAGCGCCTTCCCCGTGGGAATGAGCCGCGGTGAGAAGCGTGGGCGTTATGCTCGGTGGGCGTTGCATGGCGGCTTCGACGTTAAGGGCGATGGTACCCGATGACGCCGCATTTTGCCCTGCCTCGGCCCATCAAGATTCCGCCCGCCTGCCGATAACCCGCTGAACCGCTGCACATCCGCAGCATGCCCGATCCTGGGCGCCATCGGAGGCTACGGTGAGCGACGGTATGGACGATGCACAGCATTTGCTCGCCGAGCGCATCCGGCACCTCGCCCGTGCGATCCCCGCCGCCGTCGCCGGGGGTCTCGCAATCGCCGTCCTGACCGCGGCCGCGCTGTGGTCGGTGACCCCGCACGTCTGGATGCTCGCCTGGCTGGCCGTCTTGTCGTTGTGCTCCATCGAGCGCCTGCATCTGCATCGGCTGTGTCGCAAGGTTCGCCCTAGCGCTGCCGAACCGTTGCACCGCTGGCTCCTGCGGATGCGGGTGATGGCGTTTGTCACTGGCAGTTGCTGGGGTGCCATCACCTTGTTTTCACCGACCGGTAGGGACGCAAGACTCGATTTCCTGAGCTATGTGATCGCCGGAATCACGGCGGCGGCCGCCTCCGCACTCGCCGCCGACCGACGCGCCGCGCTCCTGTTTCATTGGGCGGCGATTTTGCCTCTCGTCTTGCGCCTCGTGTTCGCCGCCGGACCGTATCACCTGTCGATGGCGCTGATGGGTCTTATGTACGCGGCCTACCTAAGCGCCGCCGCAGCTCGCGCGGACCGCCAGTTCAGCGCGACCAC